>DATBMX010000434.1:0-1984 GCA_036554625.1 Aestuariivirgaceae bacterium | reverse complement strand
CTCTGGCCGAACATCGTGGCCATGGCCTTGGCGGGAAGCCCGATCATCGTGGTGCTGATCGCCTTCGGCTACATCCTCAACTCGTTCCAGATCGTCAACAACTGCTATATCGGCATGACCCGAATCATGGTGGCGATGTCGCTCGATCGGCTGTTGCCGGAATGGGTGAGCCGAGTCTCAGACCGGCTGCACACACCGGTCAACGCCCATCTCGCATACTTCCTCGCCAGCGTGCCGGTGATCCTGGTCTACAATCTGTGGAGCCAATGGACGGCGTTGACCCTCGGCGTCACCTTCGCCTGCGGCTACGTGTTCGTCATCACCGCGCTTGCTGGCGCGCTCATGCCGTATCGCGCAAAGGCGCTCTACGAGGCCTCGCCTGGCGCGGTTTACAAGGTGGGAAATATTCCGCTGGTGACGATCTTCGGCCTGATCGGCGCCATCGTGGGCGGCATCATGGTGCTGATGTTCATGTTCTCCAGCGCCCTCGGCCTCACCAGCGTCTTGGCCTACCAGGTTGTGTTCGGCGTGCTCGCGGTGTCGATCATCTGGTACTTCCTGGCCAAAATGGTCCAGCGCTCACACGGCATCAACGTCGACTATGCCTTCAAGGAGATCCCGCCGGAGTAGGCTGACCAACGCGCTCGTTTGGCCGTCCGCGTAGGACGGTTCACAGGAGAGTCGCAGAACTCGAAAGCCATTGTACGGGCAACCGTACTTTGGCTTTTCGAGTTTCAGGCTGAGCAGTCTCCGATCAGGGCAACGCCACCGCCGGATCAATATTGCTGCGACTTCTCGGAGACTTCTTGATACCAGCGGCTTCGCGTTCCGATCTTCGACCGCATCTTCCAGCCGAATGTCTTCGGCGCCGCCTCGATTGCCGCGAGCAAACCGTCGATCCGGCTGCGGATGATGCGGCGCCCCTCTTCCCCAAGCGAGGAGAACTGATCGAGATAATCGGGGACGCGCTTCAAGTTCGTGGTGAAGGTGTAATAGAAGCCCCAATCCTGGCGCATGATGTCGACGATATAGGAGGTGTCGATCGATTTCGGTCCAGGCTGCTCGTGCGCAAGCGGATGCTCCAGCATCAGCACGACCGTGTCCTTGAAGTCCTTGAGGTTGATCTCGACGATCTGCATCTTTTCGAGCAGGAGATCGGTCGTGCAGATGGTCGGCCCGTCGAGTTCTAGGCGCCCTTTCAGCGGGATGCGGTGACAGAAGTAGAGCTCGTCGGCGAATACGTCGACGTTGAGACCGGTGTCCCTGTGCAGATAGGCGTGACGTGCGCCCTCCGAGGCCATGTAGATGCCTTCATCGGGAACGTATCCGCGCGCCACGAGAAAGTCGCGGATTGCCCTGTTTTGCTTTTTCTCCGCCCCGAAATCCACGTCGGTAAGGGCGCGCTTGGTATCCTGGAACAGGTGCAGACTGTTGGGGCATTGCAGCCGATAGGCGACTGAACCCAGAATGCGGAGGCGAATACCTTTCGCGTCCGCATCACGGACAAGATTGAGCGCCTCGTCCACGAATTCCAAGTTGAGGCTTGGATCCGCAGGCTTCTGATTCACCTATGTCTCCCTGAACTGCTGGCGGACGATCATCTTTGTTCGCCCCTGGATCATGTTGTAAAGCGCCTCCCCCTTGCGGGGCAATAAGCGAGAAATGCTATAGCGCCCGCTAGAGGGAAGGGAGCAGGAAAGCATCTTCGCCCCGCCCGCTCCATCCGGCAAGCAGCCGCATCTCTGGCCATATGAACCTGCCCGCTTTAATGATGCTATGCTGCAAGCCTCGGGAGGATTCCTCGATGACGTGGTGGCCTAGGGTCGGCGACGTCTCCGCCATGCTTGCGATCATGCTGTCCCTGCCCGCGCGGCAAACAGGAGGGCGGACGCGTGAGCCTTGAGGACGTGCGAGAGCGCTCGTCGGCGCGCGTGGCGGAGCTCGAGATCTGGTTCGGCCGCGTGGACCCTCTGCCGCTCGCCGG
>DATBMX010000033.1:0-8739 GCA_036554625.1 Aestuariivirgaceae bacterium | reverse complement strand
GTGCCGGGGGAGAGCTATCTTGCCCTGCTCGACGCCCTGCACGACTCCAACGTGATCGAGACGATTGTGTGCCGACATGAATCAGGAGCAGGATTCATGGCCCTCGCCGAAGCGAAGATGACCGGCAAGGTGCAGTGCTTCGCGGTGAGTCGCGGGCCCGGCGCCACCAACGCCTCGATCTCGCTTCACGTGGCCCAGCAGGATGCCACGCCGGTCGTCGCGTTGATCGGCCAGGTGTCGCGCGAAGAGCGCGGCCGCGGCGCTTTCCAAGAGGTGGATTACGCGCAGTTCTTCGGTCGAATTGCCAAGGCCGTCTGGGAGGTGACGGAAGCGGAAAAGATCGGCGAGATCATGGTGCGCGCTTTCCATCTGGCGCAGTCAGGCGTGCCGGGACCCGTTGTTATCGTGCTGCCGGAAGACGTGCTGGAGATCGCCCATGAGCATGGCCCGCTGCAGCCATTTCCTCTCCAGCGCGCCGCGGCCGCGAGCCGAGACGCCGAGCGGCTCGCAGCCATGCTGGCTCGGTCAAGACGCCCCTTGCTGATCGCTGGAAGCCTGTTCCGCGGCGGGCGGGGGGCACAGGCGCTTGAGCGCTTTGCCAGAACGCATCACGTGCCGGTGGCAGCGAGCTGGAAGAACCAGGACGTGTTCGACAACAGGTCGCCGTTTTATGCCGGACATCTGGGCTTTGGCGCGCCGCCTGCATTACGCGAAAAGCTGGCGCGCGCCGATCTGATTATCGCGGCGGGAACCAGGCTTGGCGATGTGGCAAGTCTGAACTACTCGCTTCCCTCGGCTCCGCAGCCCAGGCAACCGCTTATCCATATTTATCCCGACGCGGGGCCCATCGGTCATGTGTTCAATACGGAGCTCGGCATCATCGCCGATCCCATCGAACTCCTGGAGATGGTTCCTCGACCGAAGGGTGCAACGGATGAGCGCCGCGCATGGGCCGAGGAGATTTCCTCCTTCATCACGGGCTTCATGGAGTTCAAATCGCCCAAGCCTCACGATGGCGTTGATTTCGGGGACGTCGTCGTTGCGATCTCGGAAATCGCGCCCAAAGATGCAGTGATCATAACGGATTCGGGGAATATTTCGACCTGGGTTCACAGGTATTGGAAGATGACCCCTTCGAATCTCCTGCTCGGCACGATCGGCGGCGCCATGGGGTTCGGAGTGCCGGCGGGCGTCGCCTCGGGCCTTGTCGACAGAAACCGTATGCCCATCGTTTTCGTCGGCGACGGCGGCATCCTCATGACCGGCCAGGAGCTTGCGAGCGCGATGCAGCATGGGGCGAAGCCCAAGATCGTGCTATCCGACAACGGCAGCTATGGCACTATAAGGCAGCACCAGGAGAAGCAGTTTCCCAAGCGCGTCTCCGGCACCACCCTCCGCAATCCGGATTTCACCTTGTGGGCCAAGTCTTTCGGCGCGCATGTGGTCAGCATCCGCCTCGGCGATGACGTAAAGGCCAAGGTGGGAGAGGCGCTGAGCCACGAAGGTGCGAGCGTGATTCACGTCAAGTCGAGCCTGACGGCGATTTCGGCCTTTGCGACGCTCGCCTGAGGCGCCGTTCTAGACCTGACGCGGCGAATGCACTTCATAAAGCATGAGCGCCGTGGCGATGGCGACATTCAGCGAGTCCACGCCTGGTGACATCGGAATGCGAACAAGCGTGGTGCAGGCACCGACCAGGTCTGATGGGAGGCCCTGACTTTCGCTTCCCATGAGCAGGAGCACGGGCTGCCGGTAAGACCGGCGGTAGCTCTCCTGCGCTTTGGCATGCGTGCCGACGACATCGGCAGGCCAGTCTCGCGCGATGCCGACAAACTCCTTTTTCGTCAGAGTGCTCATCTCCATGGCAAACACCGATCCGGCGGAAGCGCGCACGGTCTCGGGAGAATAGGGATCGCAAATCTCCCCCATGAGCAGGAGCCGCGTGACGGCAGCCGCCTCGGCGGTGCGCATGATGGTTCCCAGATTGCCGGGATCTCGGATCTCGTGAAGCACCAATGTTGTTTCCCGCACAGGGTCCTGCCAGGAATGCCAGCGCGCGTGGCAGACCAGGATGAGCTGTTGCGGATTGGCCAGTCCTGAGAGCCGCTTCATCAGGCTATGGGGCACGGCTGCAGTTCTTCCGCCCTGTTGCGCACACCAGGCTATGAGCGCAGGCAGACCGGAGGGCTCATCCTCCTTGTCGATCAGAAGCAGATGCGGCTTGAAGCCATGACGCTGCGCTTTGCGCGCGTATTCGATGCCTTCCACGGCAAAGAGTCCGGTTTTCTCCCGATACTTGCGCTGGGATAAGGAGCGGATGAGTTTGAGGGCAGGATTGTCCGGGCTGCTGATCTGCTCCATCAGGCTGGTCAGACATTGAGGAGCAGGAACTCGCGTTCCCAGGAGCTGATGACCTTGCGGTACTGCTGCATCTCCTCGTTCTTGACGTCCTGATAGGCCTCGGCGAAGCGCTCACCCAGCACTTCCTTGAAGGACTTGGTGTAATAGAACTTGTTGAGCGCCTCTTCCAGATTGATAGGCAAGGTGTGGGCATACCGATACGCGGAGCCCTCCACCGGTTCTGACGGCTTGATCCGCTCCCGCATGCCAAGATAGCCGCAGGCGAGCGATGCTGCGATGGCGAGATAGGGATTGGCGTCGGCGCCGGGCACCCGGTTCTCGACACGCAGATTGGCCGGATCGGAAGACGGTACGCGCAACGACACCGTGCGATTGTCGATCGCCCAGTGAACATTGGTCGGAGCATCGGATTCGGGAACCAGCCTGCGGTAGGAATTCACATTGGGCGCGCACAGCGGCAGCGCCGCCGCCATGTATCGCTGCAGCCCCCCGATATGATGCAGGAACAGCTTGGAAGGCTTGCCGTCCTTGCCGGCGAAGACGTTCCTGCCCGTCTTGGCGCTCATTACAGACTGGTGGATATGCATTGACGAGCCTGGCTCATTGGCGTGGGGCTTGGCCATGAAGGTCGCGTACATGTCGTGCTTGAGCGCCGCCTGCCGAACGGTGCGCTTGAACAGGAACACCTGGTCGGCGAGATCGAGCGGGTCGCCATGATTGAAGTTGATCTCGAGCTGCGCCGGACCGCTCTCATGCGACAGCGTATCGATGTCAAGTTCCTGGGCCTCGCAATAATCATAGATGTCCTCGATGATCGGGTCGAAATCATTGGCCGCATCGATACCATAGGCCTGGCCACCCGGCTCCCGCCGTCCCGAACGGCCGACGGCGGCCTCGACCGGATAATCGGGATCGATATTCTTTTTCACGAGGTAGAATTCGAGCTCCGGCGCCACGATTGCTCGCCAGCCTTGCGACTTGTAGAGATCGAGCACCCGCTTCAGCACATGCCTCGGCGCGATGTCGACTGGATCGTCGTTCAGATGATAGGCGTCACAGATCACTTCCGCCGTTGGCTCAGAGTACCAGGGCACGAGACGGACCGTATTCGCATCGGGGCGCAAATAGACGTCGATCGCGCTGTCGCTCACCGCGGAGGTTTCCCAGACGAAGCGGCCGGTGATGGTCAAGGTAAAGACTTCTTCCGGGATGCGCAGGCCGTTGGAGCGGCTGCCCTTGAGGAATTTGCTCGGCGGCAGGATCTTGCCGCGAGCCGTGCCGGACATGTCTGCAACCAGGCACTCGACCTCGGAGATGCGCTTCGACGCGAACCATTCCTCGAACTTCTGAGAAGACATGACGACCTGGGATGTACGGGATTGCGAGGCCTTACCGCCAGCTTCTAAATCTAAGCTCTTAAATTGACAAAGGAAATGCCCCGAACAAGAATGGGTGAAGAGATTTTTCCATAAAGATTTCAGGAATTTACATGGCAAAGCAAAGCGACGACCTGTCGTGGTATCGCGCCACTGCCAACGCCACTTCGGCCTACCCGAGGTTGAGCGGTAGCCTGAAAGTTGACGTTTGCATTGTGGGCGCGGGCTATACGGGCCTGTCGGCCGCCCTGGAGCTGGCGCGCGCCGGCTACAGCGTTGCAGTTCTCGAGGCGGAGGTTGTCGGCTTTGGCGCCTCGGGTCGCAATGGGGGCCAGATCTGCACCGGTTTCTCTCCCGGCCAGGCCAAGATCGTCGCTCAGCTCGGCGAGGAAAATGCCAGGAAGTGCTTCGATTTGGCCGAGGAGGCCAAGAAGCTGCTGGAGCAGCGGATCGTGCAGCACGAGATCGACTGCGATCTCACCTGGGGCTACCTGCACGTGGCGACCAGCGAAAACAAGCTGCGTCATCTCCATCAGATGAAAGCCGAATGGGAACGTTACGGCTATGAGGACCACCGGCTCTTCTCGAAGGCGGAGCTCGAGGAAAAGGTCGGAACCACTGTCTATCATGGCGGATTGCGAGAGGGCCGCGCGGGACATTTTCATCCTCTCAACTACTGCCTTGGCCTTGCAGGGGCCGCAGGCAAAGCCGGTGTGCAGATCTTCGAGCGCTCACGGGTTCGACGGCTCGAGGTCGAAGGCGAACCCAGGGCGTTCACCGATACGGGCCAGGTCGACGCACGCTTCATGATCGTCGCCTGCGATGCCTATGGCGGTGCGCTGTCGAGGACGCTCTATTACGGCATGATGCCCATCACGAGCTTCGTGGTGGCGACCGAAAGGCTTGGCGCCAACAGGGCGACAGGCCTCATCCGCGACAATGAGGCTGTGGCCGACACCAACTGGGTTCTCGACTATTTCAGGCGATCAGGCGACGACAGGCTGTTGTTCGGTGGACGCGCCTCCTATTCCAACTACGAGCCGCCGAATCTCAGGAAGAACATCAAGCGGCGGATGCTGCGCGTCTTCCCCCAGCTCCAGGACGCCGCCATTGAATATGCCTGGGGCGGATATATCGCAATCACCTACAACAGGCTTCCCGCCATGGGTCGGCTCGGTCCCAGCACCTATTATGCGCATGGCTACTCGGGGCAAGGCGTCGCGTTGGCCAATCTCTATGGGAAGCTCATGGCGGAAGCCATTCGCGGACAATCAGAGCGATATGATCTGCTCGCCGGTTTCAAGCATCTCCCCTTCCCGGGCGGGGGACTGAGGCTGCCCCTGCTCGTGGCGGCAATGGCCTGGTATCGGTTGAGGGACGCCCTGGCTTGAGGCTACTCGGGTAGTGGCTGCGGCTGCGCTCCCTTGGCGGCGGCACGCAGGCAGAGATACTCGAGGACGACGGTGGCGCCGGCGAGAGCTGTGATCTCCGATTGATCATAGGGTGGCGACACCTCCACCAGATCCATCCCGATGAAGTTTACGCTGCTCAATTCGCGCAATATCGACAGCGCCTGGTGAGTGGAGAGTCCGCCAGGCACCGGCGTGCCTGTGCCTGGGGCAAAGGCGGGATCAAGGCAATCGATGTCGAACGTCAAATAGACGGGATGATTGCCCAGGATTCGTTTGATGTCGCCGCCCGCCTCCCGCGCCGTCATCGAGTGGATGCGGTCGGCATAGAGAATGTTCACACCATAGGTGCGCTCGCCATGGTAGGTCGTTCGTATGCCCAGCTGAATTGAGCGACGCGGCTCAATCAAGCCATCACGTATGGCGTAGTTGAACATGGTGCCGTGATCGATGCGCCCGCCGTCATCAGGCTCCACATCGCGGTGCGCATCGAAATGCAGGAGCGACAGCGGGCCGTATTTTCGGGCATGGGCGCGGAGAAGCGGATAGGAGATGAAATGATCTCCACCGAGGCTCACCATGGATGCACCCACACCGATGATCTCTTCTGCGTGGTCGACGATGCGCTGAGCGACGTCCTCCTTCCTTCCCCAGTCAAAGAAGCAATCGCCGTAGTCGACGACCGACAGACTCTCGAACGGATCAAAGAACCATGGCCAGTAAGGTCCCCAGGCATGCTGGTTGGAGGCGCGGCGGATCGCCTCCGGACCGAAGCGCGTGCCCGGCCTGTTGGTCACGGACTGATCGAAGGGAACGCCGGTGACAGCGACATCGACCCCTGAAAGATCGCGCGTGTATTTGCGGCGCATGAAGGACTGCGCGCCGGCATAGGTCGCCTCGATTTCGGTGCCGCGATGGCTCTCTCGTCGAAAGGCTGCGTCGCCCGGCGGACGCTCTCGCTTCTTTGGCGCGTCCATCACGCCTACTCCGTCAGCACGAGCGTATCGCGAGGCAACCAGGAGACCCAGATGTCCTGACCCTGCTTGACGACCGATCCCCCCGCCCGGCTGTCATTCTGCACATTGATGGAAAGCTCAAGCCCATCCCGTCCGGCAACGATGACATGGCTCGTGTCGCCATAATAGGCGACGTCGCGGACCTTCCCATGAATGGTGATCAGATCCTCGCTGCGCGGCTCGCTGGCGGCGAGCTTCAGCTTTTCGGGGCGAACGGCAAGGGTGACGTCGTCTTTGACACGCTTGTCGCTTGGAACCTCAACATCGCCAAGCGCTTTGGCCGAAAGGATCAAATTGCCGTTCCTTTCGCCCTTCACCCGCGCCTCGATGAGATTCACCTTGCCGATGAAATCGGCGACGAAACGGTTCGCCGGTTGCTCGTAAAGCTCGGCCGGACCGGCGATCTGGCTCACCTTGCCCTCATTCATGACGGCGATGCGATTGGCCATGGACAGGGCCTCATCTTGATCGTGCGTGACGATGATGAAGGTGATGCCGACGGTACGCTGGAGGCGCGTAAGCTCAAGCTGCATTTGCTCGCGCAGCTTGGCGTCAAGGGCGCTGAGCGGCTCGTCCAGGAGCAGAACCTTGGGTCGCTTGACGAGGGCGCGGGCGAGTGCGACGCGTTGGCGCTGGCCGCCGGAAAGCTGGTCCGGCCGGCGTTCGGCAAGCTCGCTGAGCTTGACCATGGCGAGAGCCTCTTCGGCGCGCGCACGCGCTTCCGCCCGCGGCGTGCCTACGACTCTCAGACCATATTCGACATTGCTCCTCACCGTCATGTGAGGAAAAACGGCGTAGGACTGGAAAACCATGTTCACCGGGCGCTGGTTCGGGGGAATGAAAGCCATGTCCTGGCCGTCTATGAGAATCTGGCCAGCCGTCGGCGTTTCGAGGCCGGCAATCATGCGCAACAGAGTGGTTTTGCCGCATCCGGAGGGACCCAGAAGGGCAAAGAACTCATTCGCCGCTATGTCGAATGAGACGGCGTCGACCGCGGCAACAGGACCAAAGCGCTTTGTCAAATTGCGGATGGAAATGATGGGCATGGTCAAGTCTGGTTCTCCTTTGGGCCTTTGACCCGTCCCTCCACGGACTGCAGCTTCATGGCCAGCACTGTGGCAATGACCGTGATTATGATCAGCGCGGTAGAAATCGCATTGATCTCCGGCGATACGCCGCGGCGCACGAGCGAATAAACCTTCACTGGAAAGGTGACCGTCTCGGGTCCCGAGGTGAAGAAGGTAATCACGAAGTCGTCGAGAGACAAAGTGAAAGCCAGCAGCGCCCCTGCAATGACGCCAGGCCGCATGAAGGGATAGACGACTTTCCAGAACGTCTGCCATTCGGAGGCGCCCAAATCTTTGGACGCCTCTTCGAGTTCGCGATTGAAGCCCGTCATGCGCGCGCGCACGACGACAGCCACAAAGGGAAAACAAAATGCGACATGAGCGATGATGATCGTGGAAAGATTGAGCGGCCATGGCATGGCGGCGACGCTCGACCACCAGCCCAGCCGCGCGAAAAAAACCAGAAGGGCAACGCCCATGCAGATTTCCGGAATGACGATGGGCAGCGCAGTGAAACCTTCATATGCAGCCTTGCCGGGAAAGCGGAATCGCCACAGGAGCAGCGCCACCATGGAACCCAGAATGGTCGAGATGACCGTCGCAATGGCGGCGATGACGAGAGAATTGGTGAAGGCCTCGATGAGCGCCGCGTTCTCCCATGCCTTGACATAGTTGTTGAGAGTGAAGCCGCGCCAGACCACATTGCGCCGATCGGTGTTGAAGGAGAAGGCGATGAGGGTAACGACCGGTGCATAGAGCAGAATGATCACCATGCCGAACAGCAGCTTCAGCCAGAGCCTTCGGCCGTAATCGAGGGCTCCCTGATCTGCCGACATCAGCCGCTGCTTGAGTGTTGCCTGGAGTGCCGTCATGGCTCAGACGTCCACGCCCTTGCTGCGGCGGGCCAGAACAGCGCGAAGCGCCAGCGCGCCAAAAGTCGCGTACATTAGAAGAAAGGACAGTGCTGCGCCGAATGGCCAGTCATTGGCCGCCTTGAACTGGCGCTCGATGATGTTGCCGATCATCGTGGCGTTTGTGCCGCCCAACAGGTCGGGTGTCAGAAAGGATCCAAGACATGGGATGAAAACCAGAATGATGCCCGAGACGATGCCGGGCATGGTGAGCGGCACGGTCACCTTGAAAAACGTCGTGGCCTGTGACGCGCCGAGGTCGAGGCTGGCTTCCAGATAGGAGCGATCCAGCCTCTCGATGGTGGCATAAAGAGGCAGCACCATGAAAGGCACGAAGACATACACGAGGCCGGCAATGACGGCGCCATTGTTGTAGAGCATCTCAAAAGGAACGTAGCGCTCGCCAAAAAAGCCGCCCAGTCCGACAGCGGTAAAGGCTGTCTTCGCCCCCGACCAAAGCCACTCGAGCGTGAAGTTCAGATAGCCGCGCGTGCGAAAGACGGCGATAAGGGCATAGGTGCGGATAAGGAGATTGATCCAGAAGGGCAGGATCACCAGCAGCAGAAGCAGCGGTTTCCACCGGGAAGGCGCGAAAGCGA
>DATBMX010000333.1:0-18663 GCA_036554625.1 Aestuariivirgaceae bacterium | reverse complement strand
GTAAAGCGCGAAGCCGCGGCGGATCGCCATGTGATCGTTTGTGCACTGCGCCGAGATGCCGAGCGACAGGGCGAGCAAGCCAGCCGATTGCGGCGTGAGGGCGAGATCGGCCGTGTCGGCCCCGCGGATGATATCCGCCATGAGCCGAAGAGATCCGCTTTCTATGGCGAAATGATCAAGCAGGGCGTCGAAGCTGCAACGCGCGCCTTCATGAGTGATCGGGGCGCCTTCAATGTCGAAAGCCGTCGCCTTGAGTTCCTCGGCGATGGCGAGCACTTGTTCCGGCTCAACAAAAAGAAAACGCGCAGAAGGATCGACGAAACGCGTGATGAACCAGGGACAGGCAATGCGATCGATCTTTGGCCGCCAGCGCGTGACCCAGGTGCTGGGCGTCGTCGCATCGGCGGGCGCATAGGGCGATTTTCCAACAAGCGGAAAACGGAGTCTGGTCCAGGCTTCGATGCCTCCGGCGAGGAAGCGCGCCTCAAATCCCTCCGAACGGAGAAGACCGGCAACAAGCTGGCTCACATTGTGACCGTGGACGCAATAGACCACCAGCTCACGGGGCGAGGCGGGTGCCCAGCTTTGCGTCTCCATGTGAGGCCGCCAACGCGCCGATGGCAGGAGAAACGACGCCTGCTCGAACACCGTCCGGCGGCGCACGTCAATGACCGCAGGGTGGTTTCCGCTAAGAAACAGCCCATACAGTTCTTCTGGATTTATCGAGAGATTGCCCATTGCGAGACTCCACAGCTCGTGGAGCGGCGCTTGGGCTCGAAATGCCTGAAGGGGCGACCGCTTCAAGCCCCTGCAACGAACAATAGGGATTCAGGGTTAAATAGGCAAGGAATTATCAAGGGAGAGCCCCATTTAGACATGCCGTTGCTATTTGACCATGGCTTGGTCAAAGCATTGCATGATGGACCATGGAATGACACTTATTAGGCTGGCGAAAACGTAGAGGCAGATGACCCGGCACGTCACATTGGACGACAAGTACGATCTCGGGGTCGAGAGGATTCTCGTCTCGGGCACGCAGGCGCTCGTGCGCGCGGCGCTCATGCAGCATGAGCGCGACCGGAAAGCGGGTCTCAACACCGCGGGCTATGTCACGGGCTATCGCGGTTCGCCGCTCGGCGGACTCGACCAACAGTTCATGCGGGCCCAGAAACATCTAGAGCCGCGCAATATCGTCTTCCAGGCGGGACTGAACGAGGATCTCGCGGCAACGGCGCTGTGGGGGTCGCAGCAGGCCGAAATGCGCGGCGAGGGCCGTTTCGACGGCGTGTTCGGCATGTGGTACGGCAAGGGCCCCGGGGTGGATCGCTGCGGCGACGTGTTCCGACACGCCAATGCGGCGGGATCGTCCAAGCATGGCGGCGTTCTGGTGCTGATGGGCGATGACCACGCGGCCGAATCGTCCACCGTGCCGCATCAGAGCGAATTCGCTCTCCTCGACGCCATGATGCCGATCCTCAATCCGGCAGGGGTTCAGGAGATTCTCGACTATTCCCTCTACGGCTTCGGCCTGTCGCGGTATTCGGGCACGTGGGTGGGAATCAAATGCGTGCATGACAATGTCGAGTCCACAGCCATCATCGACGCAGGACCGGAGCGGGCACAGATTGCGCTTCCCGGCGATTTCGAAATGCCCAAGGGTGGTCTCAGCATCAGGGCGGCGGACGACAGGTTCGAGCAAGAGCTGAGGCTTCACACCTACAAGCGCTTCGCGGCAGTCGCTTTCGCACGCGCAAATGGGCTCGACAGGATCGTGCTCCAGGGCGGAGCGGTGCCGAAGATCGGCGTGGTGACGGCCGGCAAGAGCTATCTCGACGTGCGCGAGGCCCTGGACGAGCTTGGCATCGACGAGGTGCGGGCTGCCCAGCTTGGCCTCAGAGTCCTCAAGCTGGCGCTGGTGTGGCCGGTCGATCCCATCATCATCGAAAAGTTCGCACAGGGTCTCGATCTCATCATCGTGGTGGAAGAGAAGCGCTCCTTGATCGAGACACATGTTAAGGAGCAGCTCTACAATATCAAATCATCGCCGATGGTGATCGGCAAGCGCGACGAGCGCGATGGGCATCTGTTTCCCGCTTTCGGCACGCTCGAGCCGCATCAGATCGCCATGGAAATCGGCGAACGCCTTCACGGGATCACGGGTGACGAGGCGCTTGCCCGCCGGCTCGAAGGCGTCCGGCAGCGGCGCGCGGGCGCTATGAAGCTCCCCGATCTCATGGTGCGTCCCCCTTATTTCTGCGCCGGTTGTCCGCATAACACTTCCACCGTCGTACCTGAGGGCGGACGCGGCTATGCCGGCATCGGCTGCCACTGGATGGTACAAGCAATCCCCGAGCGGCGAACGGAGGGCTCCACCCATATGGGCGGGGAAGGAGCGAACTGGATCGGCGAGGCGCCATTCTCGAAACGCCCGCATGTGTTCCAGAACCTGGGCGATGGCACCTACAATCATTCAGGGATCATGGCGATCCGCGCGGCGATAGCCGCCGGCACCACGATGACCTTCAAGATTCTCTATAATGATGCCGTGGCGATGACGGGCGGCCAAGCCAACGAAGGAGACATCTCCGTTTACAGCATTGCCCAGGAAATGCGCGCCATGGGCGTGAAACGGCTCGCCGTCATTTCGGACGAGCCGGAGAAATATGCATCTCGCGCCGGACTGCCGGGAGGCACGGAGATTCACCACCGCGACGACATCATGGCGGTGCAGAAGGACATGATGGGC
The DNA here is from genome assembly GCA_036554625.1 of Aestuariivirgaceae bacterium. Classification (GTDB taxonomy): domain Bacteria; phylum Pseudomonadota; class Alphaproteobacteria; order Rhizobiales; family Aestuariivirgaceae; genus DATBLQ01. The sequence continues at coordinate 15,917 of DATBMX010000333.1, read as the reverse complement.
GTCGAGGGCGTGACCGTCCTGATCTATGATCAGACATGCGCGGCGGAAAAGCGGCGACGGCGGAAACGCGGCACCTTCCCTGATCCCAACAAGAGGGTCTTCATCAATGAAAGGGTGTGCGAGGGGTGTGGCGATTGCAGCGTCAAGTCGAATTGCGTGGCGGTGCAGCCGGTCGAGACTGCCTATGGGCGCAAACGCCAGATCGATCAGTCGGTTTGCAACAAAGACTATTCCTGCCTCAAGGGATTCTGCCCAAGCTTTGTGACCATCGAGGGCGGCGAGCTGATCAAGGGCGCCGGCAGGGCTGCGCCGCTTCCAGTGTTTCCCGTCCTCAAGGAACCGCAGCCCGTGTCGCTCGAGCGCCCCTGGTCCGTTCTCATCACGGGGATCGGCGGCACGGGCGTGGTGACTATCGGACATGTGCTCGCCATGGCAGCGCATATTGAGAGCAAGGGTGCGGCGCTGATCGACATGGCAGGCCTTTCGCAGAAGAACGGCGCCGTCGTCACCCATCTAAAATTTGCAAAGAGCCCGCAGGACATCGGTAACATCCGAATTCCGGCCGGCGGCGCCGATCTCATCCTCGGTTGCGATTTGGTGACCTCGGCTTCGGACCGGGTGCTGTCATCGGCCGACCCGGCGCGTACCTCCGCCGTCGTCAATGCGCATCAAATCATGCCCGCGCAATTCACGCGCAACCCCGATCTGCGCTTCCCCGCCGAGGAAATGATGAAGTCCATAGAGTCCCGGCTCAGGACGCAGGGTGCACATTTCGTGGATTCGACGGGGATCGCAACCGAGCTCCTTGGCGATTCAATCGCCTCCAACATGTTCACGCTCGGATATGCCTATCAAAAAGAGCTCATACCGATCGGCGCGGCTGCGATCGAGCGCGCCATCGAGCTCAACGGTGTTTCCGTCAAGCTCAATCTCGACGCTTTCCTCATGGGACGACGGGCGGCGCAGGAGACGCAATTGTTCGCCTCCCTGACAGCGCAAACGGCAGAGCCGCGGAAGGAGACGATCGATGAGCTTGTCGAGCGGCGTTTCCACGATCTCGTCGCATATCAGAACGAAGCTTATGCGAAGCGCTATCGCAGCCTTGTCGAGGAGTCGCGCCGAGCGGAGAGCGCGGTCGTCAAGGGGACGACGGCTTTGAGCGAGGCGGTTGGTCGCTACTACTATAAACTTCTCGCCTATAAGGACGAGTACGAGGTGGCACGGCTATATACAAACGGCGAGTTCCAAAAGGCGCTGGCAAGACGGTTCAAGGGCGGTAAGATCAACGTCTATTTGGCGCCGCCGATTCTGGCATCGCGCGATCCCGCCACGGGCGAGTTGCGCAAACGCGCCTATGGGCCCTGGGTCATGAGCGCTTTCAGGCTTCTCGCCAGGCTCAAGTTCCTGCGCGGCTCATTTCTCGATCCTTTCGGCCATACGGCGGAGCGCAGGCGCGAGCGGGCTCTCATCTCGGACTATGAGCAGACGGTGCGGGAAGTGATGGGCGGGCTCACACCGCTCAACCATGCGCTTGCCGTGGAGATCGCCGAAATTCCCGAGCTGATCCGGGGCTACGGCCATGTGAAGGACCGGCATCTTGGCCCGGCTCAGAAAAAATGGTCAGAGCTGCTCGAGGCCTATCGCGCCGGCAAGGCGAGGCTCACGGCCCTTGCTGCCGAATAATCAGCGATTCGCCAGTCTTCCCACAACATGCCAGATGATGCGTGCCGCCACATAGGCGGAATAGCCGTTAACATCGCGGCGCGGCACGAATTCGATCAGATCAAATCCCACAAGGCGCGCCTTGCTCACGACGCCAGCGATGAGATCGATCACCTGGCGATAGGAGAGGCCGCCCGGCGTGGGCGACATAACGGCGGGCATGGTCGCACCGTCGATCGCGTCGCAGTCAAGGGTGATCATGCAATTGACGCCCTTGGGAATGAGGTCCAGTGCGGTCTTCACGCCTCCGGAATGGATCAAATCCGCGGGAATGATGTGCGCGCCCCAGGCACGGGCATCGTCGAACTCCTTCCGTCTTGCGCTGCCGAGCCCCCGAATCCCGGCCTGCACGATGCGCTCGACGTGAGGCATCTCCGAAGCGCGGCGCATGGTGCTCGAGAAGCCCAAGGGCTCGCCGCGCCGTTCACGGCGCCAATCGATATGCGCGTCGATCTGGAGCACGGTGAGAGGCGTATAGGCATCCAACGCCTTGATGAATGGTATTGGCGTCGAATCATCCCCGCCAATCATAATTGGAACGGCGCCGCGCATGACGATTGCCCGGGTCGCGCTCTCGATCATTTGCCGATTGCCGGCGCCATCGCCGGAGCGGGTCGGGAGATCACCCAGATCGGCGAGGGCGAAGCCGCTATCTCCCAGAAGCGGTGCGTTCAAATCGAAATCCCAGTGCGTTCTCCAGCCGGCGTCTCCGACTATGGCTTTGCGCAACGCGTCGGCAGTCTTGGCGTGAGGGCGATTGTCGATGCCGTCATAGGGCGTGCCGTGAGGCGCTGCGAAAATGGCTGCGCCCGGCTCCAGAAGACTGATGCGCTTCGGCGTTGTCGCACCGGCGAAGGACGGGCGCGGCGGCTTGAACGTCTGTGCGGGCTGCATGAGCGGCCAAGACTAGGCCGCGGCGCTTCCCGGGGCAATGGCTTGATCGGCGGGGAGGCGGATAACGCGGTCGGGAGGCAAACGAAATGTCGCCGTCGTGCCAGCGCCGAGAGAGCTTTCGAGAACGATCGTGCCGCCATGCGCCTGAGCCAATTTTCTTGCGATCGGCAGTCCCAGACCGGTCCCCCCGAATTTGCGGCTCATGCCTGCGTCGACCTGGACGAAAGGCTCGAACACCTTTTCGAGGACCTTCTGTTCCATGCCGATCCCGGTGTCGTGAATAATGAAGGCCAAGCCGCCATCCGGCTCTTCCTGCAGCTTGAGGTGAACCGTGCCATTGGCCGGAGTGAATTTGATCGCGTTGGAGAGCAGATTGTCCAGAATCTGCTTCAGACGCGCGGGATCGCCGCGAAGCTCGGTCTGGACCTGCCTGTATTCTCCTGTCAGCGTCACGCTGCTCTGCGCGGCAAGCTGCCGGGCGTGGCTCAACGCGACTTGCGCAAGCTCGGCTGCGTCAACTTCCTGCTCGTTCAGCTTGAAGGCAGTGCTGTCGATGCGGCTCGCATCGATAATGTCATTGATGATGCGCTGCAGTTGGCGGCTCGAATCGGCGATGCTGCGGGAATATTCGCTGTAACTGCCGTTGCCAAGGGGCCCTTCGCGTTCTGCCGCCATGATCTCGGAGAAACCGATGATCGCGTTGAGAGGCGTGCGCAGTTCGTGGCTCATGACGCTCAAGAACTGCGATTTCGCATTCAATGCGCGTTCAGCAGCTTCCTTGGCCTGCAACAGGTCGGCCGTTGCCTTGTGGGCCTCCGTGACATCGCGACCAGCACCGCGAAAGCCCATGAATTCTCCTGCCGGGCCCAAGAGAGGCTTGGCCGAGAGCTCCCACCAGCGACGCTCTCCGTTGCGTCGAATGGGCACTTTGAGGGCGGCGACGGGGCGATGGTCGTTCAGCGAGGCCTGAAAGGCCTGCCAGGGCCGCACATGTGCGGGAAAGCCGCTGACCTCGCTCAATGGCCTGCCGATGAGATAGTCGAGAGGCACGCCGAGCGTCTCGGCCAGCTTCGGACTGACATAGGAGAGGCCGCCGGCTGCGTCCGTCTCCCAAAGCCAATCCGTCGATACTTCCTCGAAGTCCCGGAGCCGTCCTGCAGCATCGGAGACGCCATTGGGCGTTTGCCTGCCGAGCCTGAGAAAGCGCCCGACGAAGATTCCGGCCACAGCACTCGCTGCACAGATCGCGAGCGTCGAGAGGACGACGCGCGACCAAGGAGCAAGGTGCCAGAAAGGCAGGAGGGCCGCGGCAAGGCTCAGGGCGCACAGAAACAAAGCGGCCGATGTGTCCGCGCGCCACATGCCGGGCCTGCCAATCCTGCCGATATGCATCCACAAGCCTCCTCAACGCCTAACCAGGATTGCAGATTGTAGGCAGCCATGGTCTCAAGGTTGTTAATCTCGGGCGGCGGCCCATGGCATGGTGAAGAAGAAGTAAAGGACAGCAATGGCCAAGGTTTCGGAGATTGAGAAAAACGGAACCGGCCGGGTCGGCGTGCTGCTCATCAATCTCGGCACGCCCGATGATCATTCCTATTGGCCGATGCGCCGCTACCTCAAGGAGTTTCTTTCCGACAGGCGCGTCATCGAAACCAACAGGCTGGTGTGGTGGGTCATTCTCAACGGCATCATTCTCACGAGCCGGCCGAAACGATCGGGCGAGGCCTACAGGAGAATCTGGAACCGGGAGCGCAACGAGTCGCCGTTGAGAACGATCACGCGCGCGCAAGCCGAGGCTCTTGCCGCCGCCTTCGGCGATTCATCGAGGGTAACCTTCGAATGGGCCATGCGCTATGGCCAGCCGCGAATCGGCGAACGTCTTCGTAAACTCAAGCAGAATGGACATGACCGCATTCTTCTTGTTCCCCTCTATCCGCAATATTCCGCCACCACGACGGCAACCGCGCTCGACCAGGCGTATGAAACCTTGAAGGAATTGCGATGGCAGCCGGCGATAAGAACGTTGCCTCCTTACTTCGACGATGGCTCCTACATTGCAGCGCTTGCGAAAAGCATCCGTAGTCATGAAGAGCGGCTCGGCTGGAAGCCGGAGCGCCTGCTCGTCTCCTTTCACGGATTGCCTGAAACCTATATCGAAAAAGGTGATCCCTATTACGAGCAATGCATTGAAACGGCCCGCCTGCTGAAGGAAGCGCTGCAGATCAGCGAGGATCAGATGACGGTGGTCTTCCAGTCGAGGTTCGGAAAAGCCGAATGGATCAAGCCCTATGCTGCTATCACCGTAAGGGACCTGGCAAGGAGCGGGTGCCGCAGGCTCCTCGCCGTTTGTCCCGGCTTTTCAGCAGATTGCGTCGAAACCCTCGAGGAGGTTGGCATCGGCTTGCGCGAAACCTTTCTCGAGAATGGAGGAGAGACGTTTTCAACCGTCCCCTGCCTCAATGATTCCACGGCCTCGATCGAAATGCTGAGCGCGCTTGTCCGGCGCGAGCTTCTGGGGTGGGTCTGATCAGAGTCAAGGCTTGCCGATCGACCGGAGGTGGTCGCGCAGAGCAGCGCGGAAGGCGCTGCCAACGCCCTGATGCTCCAGTCCATAGGCGACATTGGCCAGGAGGAAGCCTAGACGGTCGCCGCAGTCATAGGTCTTGCCGTGAAACTTCAAGCCGTAGAAGGGCTGCTCGGCAAGCAGCTGGATCATTGCGTCGGTCAACTGAATTTCGCCGCCCGCACCGCGTCCCTGCCGCTCGATCTTTGGAAAAATTTCCGGCTGCAGAATGTAGCGGCCCGAGATGATCAGATTGGAAGGAGCGGCCTCGGGCTTCGGCTTTTCGATCATGCTCGTGATCTCGAACGCCTTGCCCAGCTTCTTGCCAACGCCCACCGCACCATAGCGGTGAATCTGCGCAACCGGCACCTCCTCGACGGCAATGATATTGCCGCCGGTCCCGGCATAAACCTCCATCATCTGTTTGAGACATCCGGGCTTGGAATGAATGAGCATGTCAGGCAAGAGGAGAGCGAATGGCTCATTCCCGACAAGGCCACGCGCGCACCATACGGCATGGCCAAGCCCCAAAGGCTGCTGCTGGCGAGTGAAGCTTGTAAATCCGGCTGCGGGCAGGTCTCTCTCCACCAGTTCGAGCTCTGCCGATTTGCCGCGCTGGCGAAGCGTGTCTTCGAGCTCGTAGTTGCGATCGAAGTGGTCCTCGATCGGGCTCTTGTTGCGACCAGTCACAAACACAAAATGCTCGATGCCCGCTTCACGCGCCTCCTCGAGGACGAGCTGAATCACCGGCTTGTCGACGATGGGCAGCATTTCTTTCGGGATGGCTTTTGTGGCAGGCAAGAAACGGGTGCCAAGCCCGGCGACCGGAAACACGGCCTTCCTAATCTGGTTTTTCATGGGATCGTTTGGCGAGGTCGTCAGTTCCTGTTAAACGGCTAACGGCTTAGATGGTTTCACCCGTTTTGGCCAGCCGCGCCCCGTTTCATCGCACGGGGTTCGCACAGTTTTCCATCGCAGGGGTGACAATGTCGGTCTTGGTTACAGGCGGCGCTGGCTACATCGGCAGCCATATGGTGTTCGATCTGCTCGAACGCGGCGAAGAGGTCGTGGTGATCGACAATCTGTCAACCGGCGCATGGTGGGTGCTGCCGCCAGAAGCGAACATGGTGGAAGGAGACATCGGCGATGAGACTTTGCTCGACCGCGTGCTGGGCGAGAGAAAGGTCGACGCGGTCATCCATTTCGCCGGCTCCATCGTCGTGCCGGATTCGGTCAGCGATCCGCTCGCCTATTATCTCAACAACACCGTGAAGTCGCGCGCCCTCATTGCCGCTGCCGTGCGGCAGAAGGTGTCTCAGTTCATTTTTTCGTCAACTGCGGCGGTCTATGGCGAATCCGCCAAGGTGCCGATCAGCGAACATGCGGCGACGATCCCCGTTTCGCCCTACGGCAGCTCCAAGCTCATGACGGAATGGATGTTGCGCGACAGCGCCAAAGCCTATGGGCTAAACTATGTGGCTCTGCGCTATTTCAACGTGGCGGGAGCCGATCCCAAGGGGCGCACGGGACAGTCGAACAAGCGAGCCACGCATCTCATCAAGGTCGCCTGCCAAACGCTGCTGGGCCAGCGCCCCGTCCTCGATGTGTTCGGAACGGATTATGATACGCCCGACGGCACCTGCATCCGCGACTATATCCATGTCAGCGATCTGATCTCGGCGCATTATCAGGCCCTGGAGCATCTGCGGCGTGGAGGCGTCAGCGGCGTTTTCAATTGCGGCTATGGTCGCGGACATTCCGTGCTCGAGGTGATCCGTGCGGTCGAGCGCGTGGCAGGCAAGCCGCTCAACATCCGCCACACCCTACGCCGGCCCGGTGATCCTGCACGCATCGTCGCGTCCGCCGACCGCGCCAGAGCAACGCTTGGGTGGACGCCGCGGCACGATAATCTTGACGAGATTGTGGCTTCGGCTCTTCGCTGGGAGGAGAAGCTGCTGCGCCACAATGCCAAGGGGTGAGCGTGCGGAAGCTTGAGCGGCGTCGCCGGGGAGGCTAGTGTCGCCGCCATGAAAACAAAGACCATTCTGGCCATGGCGGGGGCCATCCTCCTTTCGGCATCGATTCCGGCGCAAGCCGCCGACGGGCAGTTCCGTGCGTTCATCGACACGCTGTGGCCGCAGGCGCAGGCGGCGAAGATCAAGCGCAACACGTTCGAGCGCGCGTTTGCCGGGGTCGGCGAGCCAGATCCGCTGGTGCTCAAGATGGCGAGCAATCAGCCCGAGTTCACGTCGACCACGTCTCAATATCTGTTGAAGGCCGTGACTCCGGCGCGGATCGAAACCGGGCAGGGGATGCTCGTCACGCAGGCGCGCCTGCTTTCGGCGCTCGAAAAGAAACATGGGGTCGATCGCCACATCCTGCTGGCGATCTGGGGCATGGAGAGCAACTTCGGCCAGGACAAGGGCTCCATGGCCGTCATGCGATCGCTCGCGACGCTCGCCTATCATGGGGCTCGCAGCAAATACGCGAAACCGCAGATCATCGCAGCGCTCAAGATCTTGCAGAGCGGCGTGGTGCGGCCCGAGAGCTTCGTCGGCTCCTGGGCGGGAGCGATGGGACATACGCAATTCATTCCCACCTCCTATCTTGCCTTTGCGGTCGATTGGACGGGCGATGGCGTACGCGACATCTGGGGCTCGGAGGCTGACGCTCTGGCGTCGACGGCGAACTATCTGGCCAAGTCTGGCTGGTCGTCTACACGGCCGTGGGGCTGGGAGGTGATACTGCCCGATAATTTCGATCGCGCTCTCATCGGTCGGGCGCATCCGCGCCGTATCGCCGAGTGGAAGAAGCTCGGAGTCACGGCGGCGAACCGGAATTTCACCGACGCAGCGACGAAGGCTTTCATCATCGTGCCACAGGGGCTGAACGGCCCGGCGTTCCTGGTCACGCAGAACTTCAACGCCATCATGGCTTACAATGAATCACATTCCTATGCGATCGCCGTGGGACATCTCGCCGACCGAATCCGCGGACAGAGTCCTATCCAGACGGCGTGGCCCGATCAGAATATCGAATTGAGCTTTGCCGAGCGCGTCGAAATGCAAAAGCGTCTCATCGGCCATGGCTTCGCCACGGGCGGCACGGATGGTCGCTTCGGCGCCAGGACGTATGAGGCCATTCTGGCATTTCAGAAGAAACGGCGCCTGACGCTCGACGGCGAACCTACTCGCGCCCTGCTGATCGAGCTGCGCAAGGGAAGTTGATGAGACGGGAGATGGCTTGGCTGCTCCTCGCTCTTTGGGCGACTCTACTGATGCTCGCGCCGATGGCCGCGGCAAGGCCGCCGTTCAGCGATCAGCCGCCGCCAGTTCAAGGCGGAGTCGCACAGTCCTACGTGGGCATGCCGCAGGAAAGCTACGAGGTGTTCGTTTTTGGGGATTCCCTAGCGGCGGGGATGTTTGCCGGCATGAGCCGCATGGCGGAAGGAGACTTGCGCATTTCCATCGATGGGCGGTTCAAGGACGACTCGGGCCTGGCGCGGCCGGAGTTCTATGACTGGGCCGCGGCGCTTCCGAAGATCCACGAGAGGCGGCAGATGGATATTGCCGTGATCCTGTTGGGCAGCAACGACGGCCAGGACATCCGCGCCATATCCGGACCTATCCAATTCGGCACTCCGGATTGGGCAAGCGCCTATGCGCAGAGGGTGGACGACCTGCTCAAGGCGCTCAAGGATCAGGGCATCGCCATCTATTGGGTGGAACTTCCGCCCATGGGGCCGGCGCCTCTGGAAGCCGAGGCGGCTCTCGTTGCGACCGTGCAGCGCGATCGCGCGCTTCGGGCGACCATCCGTTATGTCGAAACCCGCAAGATCTTCAGCGACCCAGGCGGCCGCTATACGGACCGCGGCACGGACCTCGCCGGAAAAGTCACGCGCTTGCGTTCGCGCGACGGCATCCACTTTCTCAAGACCGGCAACAACAAGCTCGGCATGATGGTGCTCGAAGCGATCAGACGGGACATTGCGGCCGCGGACGGCAAGGTGGCGCGCTCAACCTCGCCGCATGCCGATATGCCCTCGACGCCCGAACCGCAAAAGACCCCGCAGCCCTTGCCGGTGTTCGGCCAAATGGCGGGATCTGCGGAAGAGTCGGCGCTCACCGTGATACCAGCCGATCCGCAATGGGCGTCGGCGGTTCTCGCGGTGGGCGCGCCAGGCGCGCCGGAGAGCGGCGCAGTGGAGGGCACGGTCACGTCATTGCGGGAGAGAGTGAATCCGCAATCGAGTGCCGGGCTCTTGCTCTTGGAAGGGCAGTGGCCGGAACCGCGCCAGGGCCGTCATGATGATTTCACATGGCCGGCAGCGGCCGAGTAGTCAGCCGGGCAGGCTTGAAACACCCATGAGAAGTTCATCGATGGCGCGCGCAGCCTGGCGCCCTTCGCGGATGGCCCAGACGACGAGAGACTGACCCTTGCGCGCATCGCCGGCGGCGAAGACGCGCTCGGCAGAGGTGCGATAGTCAGTCGTGGAAGCCTTGATGTTCGTGCGCCCGTCGCGGTCCACCTTGAGCTCTTGCAGCAAACCCTCTTCCTTTGGACCCGCGAAGCCGATTGCGAGAAGGACGAGATCGGCGGGGATCATGAATTCGCTGCCGGGCAGGGGACGGCGGCTGTCATCGACCCGGGCGCATTCGACGGCCGTCACCTTGCCATTGCTGCCGATGATGCGCAGCGTGGCACAGGCGAATTCGCGCGAGCAACCCTCGGCCTGACTCGTCGAGGTGCGGAATTTGGTGGGCCAATAGGGCCACACGAGGAGCTTGTTCTCCTGTGCCGGCGGCATGGGCCGTATATCGAGCTGGGTTACGGACAATGCCCCCTGGCGAAACGAGGTGCCGATGCAGTCGGATGCGGTGTCGCCGCCGCCGATGACCACGACATGCTTTCCACCGGCGAGCAGGGGAGGCTCATCATCGACGGGCTCCTCGCCCAGGCGTTTGTTCTGTTGCACCAGAAACGGCATGGCGAAATGGCAGCCCTCGAACTCCGAACCCGGGATATGCGGATCGCGCGGGCGCTCGGCACCGATGGCGAGCAGCATGGCATGATAGGAAGAGGCGAGCGAACGGAAGGGCCTCGTCGCGCCGATGTCAACGTTGTAGTGGAAGGTCACGCCCTCGGCCTCCATCTGCTCGATGCGGCGGTCGATCCAATGTTTCTCCATCTTGAAGTCCGGAATGCCGTAACGCAGAAGGCCGCCTGCCTTGGCTTCACGCTCGAAGACGTGCACCTCATGGCCGGCACGCGCGAGCTGCTGGGCGGCGGCCAAGCCGGCGGGGCCGGAGCCGACGATCGCCACCGATTTGCCGGTCGGCTGCTCGGGCGGCTCGGGAGCGACCCAGCCCATCTGCCAAGCCTTGTCGGCGATGGCTTGCTCGATGCTTTTGATGGTGACGGGCACGTTCTCCAGATAAAGCGTGCACGCCTCCTCGCAGGGGGCGGGACAAATACGACCGGTGAACTCGGGAAAATTGTTGGTCGAATGAAGATCGCGCGCGGCTTCCTGCCAGTTGCCGCGATAGACCAAATCATTCCAATCGGGGATCTGGTTGTTCACGGGACAGCCGGTGTGACAATAAGGTATGCCGCAATCCATGCAGCGGGCGGCCTGCTTCTGCGTGTCGCGGTCGTCCAGAGGAAGGACGAATTCCCGGAAGTGACGCACGCGATCCGAGGCAGGAGGATACTTCTGCTCTTGGCGGTCGATCTCGAGAAAGCCCGTGATCTTGCCCATGACTCAAGCGGTCCTGGCGAGACCGATGCGCATGCCGTCGCTGCCCGCCTGGGCGCGTTCGAGCTCGAGCAGGGCGCGGCGATATTCGACCGGCATGATCTTGACGAACCTCGGCAGATAACGATCCCAAGATTCGAGAATTGAGCGGGCGCGGATCGAGCCGGTGAATTTATAATGGCGGCCCAGCAGCTGCCAGATACGCTCGGCGTCGTTGCGGGTCATGTCGCCGCTGACGTCGACAAGCCCATGATGCTCCAAATCGCCGCCGTGATGGTGCAATCTCTCGAGCGAATCCTCCTCGGCCGGAACGGGTGCGAGATCGACCATGGCGAGGTTGCAGCGGCTGGCGAAATCGCCCCTCATGTCGAGAACATAGGCAATGCCTCCGGACATGCCGGCAGCAAAATTGCGCCCCGTGTCACCAATGACGAGCACGACGCCGCCCGTCATATACTCGCAACCATGATCGCCGACACCTTCGACGACGGCAAGCGCGCCGGAGTTGCGGACCGCGAAACGCTCGCCGGCGATGCCGCGGAAATAGCACTCGCCGGAAATCGCACCATAGAGAACCGTGTTGCCGACAATGATCGAATCCTCCGGCACGATGCCGGTCTCCTCCGCCGGGCGCACGATGATGCGTCCTCCAGACAGTCCCTTGCCGACATAGTCATTGGCATCGCCGATGAGATCGAGAGTCACGCCATGGGCAAGAAAAGCCCCGAAGCTCTGGCCCGACACGCCGCGGAGATTGATCTTGATCGCGTCATCGGGAAGGCCTGAATGACCATAGCGCTTGGCGATCTCGCCGGACAGCATGGCACCAAGGCTTCTGTCGGTGTTGCGAATGCGCTTGTCGATGACGACGGGCGTTGAATGTTCAAGAGCCGGCCGTGAAAGCTCGATCAGAGTGCGATCGAGCACCCGATCGATATTGTGTTCCTGGCGCGAGGCGTGGCGCTGAGGCATGCCGCGAGAAAGCTCGGGCTTCTGGAAGAGCCTGGAGAAATCCAGGCCCTTGGCCTTCCAATGCTCGACGGCGCGCGTCTGGTCGATGAATTCGGTTGCACCGATGATCTCGGCGAGAGAGCGGACCCCGAGGCCGCCAAGAATCTCCCGCACCTCCTCGGCAATGAAGAAAAAGTAGTTGATGACATGCTCGGGCTGGCCCTTGAAGCGCTTGCGCAGCACAGGGTCCTGCGTTGCGACACCGACGGGACAGGTGTTGAGGTGGCACTTGCGCATCATGATGCAGCCGGCGGCGATCAGGGGCGCGGTCGAAAATCCCATCTCGTCGGCGCCCAGCATAGCCGCGATCACGACATCGCGCCCGGTGCGCAGCCCGCCATCGACCTGGACGACAATGCGGTCGCGCAGGGAATTGGCAAGCAGAGTCTGCTGCGTCTCGGCGAGCCCGATCTCCCAGGGGGAGCCGGCATGCTTGATGGAGGTCAGCGGGGAAGCACCGGTGCCGCCCTCGAAGCCTGAGATCGTCACATGGTCGGCGCGGGCCTTCGCCACGCCGGCTGCGACTGTTCCGACGCCGACTTCGGAAACGAGCTTGACCGATATGGCTGCGGCAGGATTGACATTCTTCAAATCATAGATGAGCTGCGCCAGATCCTCGATGCAGTAGATGTCGTGATGTGGCGGCGGCGATATGAGAGCGACACCGGGCGTTGAGTAGCGCACGCGCGCTATCGTCGCATCCACCTTGTGGCCGGGAAGCTGGCCGCCTTCGCCAGGCTTCGCCCCTTGCGCGATCTTGATCTGTATCTGGTCGGCATTGACGAGATATTCGGCGGTGACACCGAAGCGGCCGGAGGCCACCTGCTTGATGGCGGAGCGCATGGAATCGCCATTGGGGAGAGGCCTGAAGCGGTCAGATTCTTCGCCGCCCTCGCCGGTGTTGGACTTGCCGCCAATGCGGTTCATGGCAATGGCCAAGGTGGTGTGGGCCTCGCGGCTGATGGAGCCAAATGACATGGCGCCGGTGGCGAAGCGTCGCACAATGTCCCTTGCCGGCTCGACCTCGTCTGTTGCGACCGGTTTCAAACCCATCTCCCCGGCCGCACGGATGCGGAAGAGGCCGCGCGGCGTCTTCAGATATTCGGATTGGCTGTTAACCTCGCGCGTGAAGTCGCGGAAACCCTGCCTGCTGCCGGCGCGCACGGCATGCTGCAGGCGGGAGACGGACTCCGGCGTCCACACATGCGCTTCGCCGCGTATGCGGAAATTATACTCGCCGCCTACGTCGAGCGAGGCGGCGAAGATCGGATTCTCGCCGAAGGCCATTTCATGGCGGCGGAAGGCCTCTTCGGCAATTTCGTTCAGACCCACTCCCTCGATGGGGGAGGCGGTGCCGGTAAAATATTTGACGACGAAGTCGGAGCGCAGGCCCACCGCGTCGAAGATCTGGGCGCCGCAATAGGACTGATAGGTCGAAATCCCCATCTTCGACATGACTTTCAGGATGCCCTTGTCGACTGCCTTGATGTAACGCTTGTAAAGCTCCTCGCGCGTGATCGCTTCATCGAGCTCGGGAAGCAGATCTTCCAGCGTCTCGAAGGCAAGATAGGGGTTGACGGCTTCGGCCCCATAACCGGCAAGCGCACAGAACTGATGCACTTCGCGCGGCTCGCCCGACTCGACGACGAGACCGACCGAGGTGCGCAAGCCCCTTCTTATCAGATGGTGATGGGTCGCAGAGGTGGCGAGGAGCGCCGGTATCGGGACTTTCTCGGCGCTGACGGCGCGGTCGGAAAGAATGATGATGTTGTAGCCGTCCTTCACCGCCCGCTCGGCACCGGCACAGATCGCCTCGAGAGCCGCTTCCATGTATTCCGGTCCATTGGCAACGTCATAAGTGATGTCGATGGTGACAGTGCGGAAAGGATTGTCCTTGACCACGCCGATCGAGCGAATCCGCTCGAGCTCTTCGTTGGTCAGAATGGGCTGAGGCACCTCCAGGCGCATCTGCTTGGATGTGCCCTTCAGGTCCAGGAGGTTCGGCCGCGGTCCGATAAAGGACACGAGCGACATGACGAGTTCTTCCCGGATCGGATCGATCGGTGGGTTCGTGACCTGGGCGAAGTTCTGCTTGAAATAGGTGTCGAGCAGCTTCGGCCGGTTCGACATGGCGGAAATCGGTGCATCATTGCCCATCGATCCGACGGCTTCCTGGCCCGTCTGCGCCATGGGCGCCATCAGCAGCCTGAGGTCTTCCTGCGTGTAGCCGAAAGCCTGCTGGCGATCGAGGAGAGGCACATGGCTTTTCGGTCGGCGCGTCCGGGCCAGGGGCACCTCGCGCAACACGAGCTGCGTCTGCTTAAGCCATTCGCGGTAAGGATGACGTGTCGCCAGACTCTGCTTGAGTTCATCGTCCGATATGATGCGCTTCTGCTCCAAGTCGATGAGCAGCATCTTTCCCGGCTGCAGCCGCCATTTGGTGACGATGTTCGATTCCTCAATGTCGAGCACGCCCATTTCCGAGGCGAGCACAACAAAGCCGTCGCGGGTGACAAGATAGCGCGAGGGCCGCAAGCCATTGCGATCGAGCGTTGCCCCGATGATGCGGCCATCGGTGAACGCCATTGCCGCTGGACCATCCCACGGTTCCATAAGAGCGGCGTGATATTCGTAGAAGGCCCGGCGATCCTCATCCATCAAGGGATTTCCGGCCCAGGCCTCCGGAATCAGCATCATCAATGCGTGTGGGAGGGAGTATCCGCCCATGAACAGCAGCTCGAGCGCATTGTCGAAGCAGGCGGAGTCGGACTGGCCCTCATAGGAAATCGGCCAGAGCTTCTCCAAATCCTTGCCGAGGATGTCGGATTTCATGTTGGCCTGGCGAGCCGCCATCCAATTGTAGTTGCCGCGCAGCGTGTTGATCTCGCCATTGTGGCAGATGTAGCGATAGGGATGGGCGAGGGGCCATGCCGGGAAGGTGTTGGTCGAGAAGCGCTGATGAACCAGGGCAAGAGCCGAGACGAAAGCTTCGTTGCTCAGGTCGCGGTAATAGGCGCCCAGATCCTTGCCGAGCACCAAGCCCTTATAAACGATCGTTCGCGTCGATACCGAAACAGGATAGTAGGTTCGCGCCGCGGCGCCCAAGACCTCGATGACGCGATTGGACACGACCTTGCGGCAGACGAAGAGCTTTCGCTCGAAATGCCTTTCATCACGGATGGTGGGACCAGCGGCGATGAAAAGCTGGCGATGCCAAGGCTCGGTTTTCTTGACGGTTGCGCCAAGAACGCGATCATCGACGGGCACATCGCGCCAGCCCAGGACCCGCAGCCCTTCCTCGATCGCGGTCTCGCGCCAGATGCGCTCGATTTCCTGGCGGGGAAGCGCCTCGCGCGGCATGAAAAGATGTCCGACCGCATATTGCCCCGCCGGGGGCAGCTTGAATTTCAGCCGCTCGGACTCAGCCGCGAAGAGCTCATGAGGCAATTGCACCATGATGCCGGAGCCATCTCCCGCCTTGGGATCGGCCCCCACGGCGCCGCGATGCTCCAGGTTCTTGAGGATCGTCAGCCCCGATTGGACGATGGCATGGCTCGCGACGTTGTTGATATTGGCATAGAGTCCGATGCCGCAGGCATCATGCTCATGAGCGGGATGATAGAGGCCATGCGCCGAGGGCATTCCTTCAGCGATCCCTCTCGTTTCATCAATGTGCCAGCGCGTCATGGCTTCCGCCTTAACAGTCACTCATCGTCGAGATGCTCGCCACAGGGCGCAAGCTTCTCTTGCAGCGGGCCAAGGCCGATGGCGAGAGGGAGGCGAACCGGTCAGGGTTGGTTCATCCACTCAGCAGCCGGCGGCCAAACCCCTTGCGGGCAGCCGCTAGCCGCGTTTGGCGGCCTTGCGGCCGTCGAAATTCCGGCAGGGCAGCCTCAGGGCCGCCGATCCCGAGCTATATTTCTCGCATGTGCTCATGTCTGCCTTAAAAGGACAGCTACACTGTCCTATTTT
>DATBMX010000365.1:0-2162 GCA_036554625.1 Aestuariivirgaceae bacterium | reverse complement strand
GCGGGAGCTTGCGAGTTCTCGAACGGATGACCACTGACCAGAAAGAAAGCAGTACGGTCGAGGCTGGTGTCGCAGAAAAGCAGCCCGACCCTGTAGTCCCCAAGAGAACATTCGGCATCGGCAGGGTTCTCGCCGGCGGTTTGATCGGAGCAGCAGTCGTCGGGCTTGCATTGTCATATTCAGGGATTCTTGTTCCTGTGCGCGTGGCAGAGGAGTTGCGAAGCCAGATCGACATCGTGAAAGCCCAGAGCGACAAGCTGCGGGCGGATCTGGAGCTATCCGACCGCACCGGCCGGGAATACAAATCTGCGCTCGATGGGGCATCGCCCCAGCAGGCCAGATCCAGGATGGATGAGATGCAGAAAACCATCCGGGCCCTCCAGCAGGAAATCGAAACCATACGCGCCGCCGAATGGGCGCCGCTCAGCGAAGCGACGCAGGACGCCCTGTACAGGCAGCTAAGCGACCTGCCGCCACGCGAGGTGTGGATCGGCTATGCCGATTCGGGCGGTCGAGATCTGGCGCGAACGTTCTCCAGCGTGTTCAAGCGACTCAACTGGACGCAAAAATACGACATCATCGCCGTGCTCGACCCGGAAGTGGGGCTATGGATCACGCCGATGAATGATTTTTCTGCACAAGTCAGAGACAGGATCGGCCAGGCAACAATGCTGCAGTTCAAACTGTTCCCGCACAGAGAGCAGCTTCCCGGCGGCGAGCAAATCGGTATTATCATCGGCTATCGCACGCCGAACAAGGAAGGGGTGAATCCCTCGCTTCCCAGCGAATGATGCGCTGGCGGATTCTATCGGGGGATCGGCTCTCTTGGCGTAAGGGGACATGTGGTGGAGGGGAGATGCATATGAACCGGCGTGCCTTTGCGGGACTCACAGCGGCCGCTGTGGTTTGTCTCGTCTCACGGAAGGCCGTCGCCTCCATCGGCGTCAGCTTGCCGGCATCCACCCCGGCGACTGTGGGCGGCGTGCCCGACACTCCCTCTACGGCGCCATTGTCGTTGGACGTCCGGTTCGCAATGTCGAGCGCGGATTACGCGAAGGTCAGAAGCGAGTATCTCCCTCAACTCGTGCGCTATCAGACAGGAGAGCAGCGCGGGACGATCATCGTCGATACCGACAATCGCTTCCTCTACGTCGTGCTTGGAGCTGGCTTGGCAAAGAGATATGGAATCGCCGTCGGCCGCGACGGATTTGCCTGGTCCGGCACGGCAACGATCAATCGCAAAACAAAATGGCCGGCATGGTATCCGCCCAAGGAGATGCAGGCCCGGGACCGCGAGGCCTGGCGTTGGCGCCGTGGCATGCCCGGCGGTCCGCGCAATCCCCTGGGCGCCCGGGCGCTCTATCTCTACAAGGGCAAGGTCGACACGCTCTTCCGCATTCACGGGACACGCGATCCGAAGTCGATCGGCAAGGCAGCATCCTCAGGATGCATTCGCATGCTGAATGCCGACATCATGGAACTCTTCGACAATGCACCGCTCGGCACCAAGGTGGTTGTCCTGCCCAGCGCGAGGCCGGTGGCGCTCAAAAAGGACAATACGTCGAAGTCCAGAAGAGCGCGCAACAGGCTGGCGCAGGCGCGGCGGCTGCGCGAGAGGCGGCGCATCGCGGCCTATAGGCGGCGCAGACGGCGCACGCTTTTCGGCATGTTCGGCCTTTGGTAGCTGACACAATTGTGACGGCAATTGCGGTTGTGCGCCGCATGCGTGTGGCAACGAATCGTCTACGCGACCACCCGCTTTGGAACGCATTGCTCGTTTGCGCATTTCTGCTCTAGCCCTCCACGCGAGGGACTTGGAGGGATTAAGCCATGGACAGAAGGCTGTTCTTAAGCGGATTGCTGGGTCTTGCCGGCACGGCGACCGCAACATCACTATTGCCGCGCCAGGCTCAGGCACTCGCAACTCTCGTTCCGGCGGATCCTTCCATTGAAGGCTCCAGCGTTCTGCCGAAGCTCGACCTGCCGCTAGACTCCAGCGAGGGACAACTGGAGTGGGACGAGGATGTCGAGCCCATCTCGCACCGCAGGCGGCGGCGCAGGCGCCGTCGTCGGCGCGTACGTCGCTGGAGGCGGGTGTGCCGGCGATATTGGTATCATGGCAGGCGGCGCAGGCGCTGCCGGCGCAGGCCATTCTGGATCTG
>DATBMX010000353.1:0-2726 GCA_036554625.1 Aestuariivirgaceae bacterium | reverse complement strand
GAGATCGTGCCGCTGCCTCAGCTGCACGTCGATGTCGGCGAAGGCCTGCCGGTTGCGCTGCTTCAGCGCCACGAGCGAATTGTAGATGGCGACGCCCCACAGCGCTGCGGCGATGATGATGGTCGTGATGATCCAGCCCGTCATGAAAGCCTCCCGCACGCCCGTGAATGGGCGATATTAGCCTGATTGTGCGTCCGCCGCGAGACGGCTGTTGCGAAAGGCCGTCATGTGGAATTGCATTTGCGCCGGCTTATACACATAGTCTTTCCCGACCGGGCAGGCGCGTCGCGCCAGGCAGCCCCCCGCCATGCAGTTCATGCCGGCGGGCGAAGCGATGTGGCCAACGCATGCGTTGACGTCATAAGAACGCCCGCTGAAGGCGCCGACCGGACATGCGGAAAGGCACGGCCGGCTCTCGCAGCTGTCGCAGGGGTTTCCGCTTCCGGCCGGCGGCAGATCGAAGATCACGGGAAACAGCAGCGCGGCGCGATAGGCATGCCACAGGCCGAAGTCGGCGTGAATGCTGAGGCCCAGCGGCGATTGATGGAGCGCACCGCTGCGCTTCGCCCAGGCGAGGAAGGGCAGGGGCGGCCGATCGGAAGGAAGGACGGCGGCGGCGCCGAGATCGTCGGCGAGCCTTTGGATCACCTCCGCGCACCACCGATCGAGTGGATCTGCTCCCTCTTTTCTCTCGCGGGCGTAACGGCGGAACATGGCGGGGCCCGCATTGCCGATGAGAATGACGAAACGCGCCGCGCTGCCGTCGCCGAGCGGCGGCACGCCATCCTCAAGGGTAGGCGCGAACCAGCCGAGCGGCATGAAACTTTGCCGCCTGATCGCGCCAAGGATCGGATGCTCGAACATGGGGTCCAGTATACCGGAATTCTTCTTTCGTCATGGCCGGACGTGATCCGGCAATCTCCTCAACGATCGTCAACCCGGCGAACGCCGGGGTCCAGCTTCGGGCGACTGCAAAGTGAAGCTGGAGTCCGGCTTTCGCCGGAATGACGATGTAGCAAGAAGAGCCGACTCTGTTTCTACCCCGCCTCCATCCGCGTGCGCGGCAGCTTGATGTCGTGACGCTCGCGGATCACGCTGTCGATCTCGCGCGGCAGATGGTCGGGAAAGTAGCTCGACAGAATTTCGCGCTTGCGTGCCGTGGCGCGCTCCACAATGTCGGGCTT
The DNA here is from genome assembly GCA_036554625.1 of Aestuariivirgaceae bacterium. GTDB lineage: Bacteria > Pseudomonadota > Alphaproteobacteria > Rhizobiales > Aestuariivirgaceae > DATBLQ01. The sequence goes on along the minus strand of DATBMX010000353.1, from coordinate 1,542 downwards.
GCCCGCCTCGTTCCACTCCTTGGGGCTCATTCGGTTGCCGAGAGCGGGATAGACGTATTCCCTCTGCATCAGGGAAAGCGTCTGATCATGACCGAGATAGTGACCGGGCCCGTTCATGCACACGTCGCGGATGACGTCTATCGACAGCGTCTCGTCATTCACCTCGATGCCGCGCACATTGCGGTTGATCGACCCCAGCATGTCATTGTCGATGAGCAGGCTCTCCAGGCAGAAGCCGAGAAGCGAGGCATGCATGCCCGCCGCCTCATAGAGGAGATTGACGCCCGTCACCGCTGCGAGGCTCGCGGTGACGCCCTTTTCATAGCCGGCCTGAATGTCGGGCAGCTTCGAATCGCACATGCCCGCCGCCGAGCCGACGGTGAGATTATAGAAATGTCCCATTTGCGCGCAGCCCGACGTGATGAGCGCCTGTTCGCCGGATCCCCCCGACATGGCGCCCGTGCGCAGATCGGACACGAAGGGCCACGGCCCCCAGATCGCCACGGCGCCGGGCGATACCGCATTCACATAGACGAGGCCGCCCAGGCATTCCGCCACCGCCTGCACGAGCGTGCCGGCAAGTGCCGCGGGCGAGGTTGCCCCCGCCTGTGCCGCAGAAAGCAGGAGCACCGGCATGCCGCCGCGCACCGCCGCCTCGAGGCAGCGGCAGGCGTCCTCGGCGAATTTCATCGGCGGCACGACGAAGCAGTTCGACTGCGACACGAACGGCCGTTCGCGCCATTTCTTTTCGCTGCCCGCCGCCACATGCAGCATGGCGAGAACCTCGTTCACGTGATCGGGCGCCACCATGCTCGTGCCGATGTGCTTGGTCGTTCCCGCCATGCAGGCGTAGGCCGTGTTGATGTCGAGATCATGCCCCGACACCATGTCGCGCGCCGTGATGGGCCGCTGGTAGAAATGAATGTGGTCGCACAGATCGACGAGGCGCGCCGCATCATAGAGATCGGCGAGAAGCGACTCGCGATAGCTGCGCGTCTCGGGCTCGACGATATGCACGGCGGCGCCGGCGGTGCCGAAATAGACCTTCTTGCCCCATGGCTCCATGTCATGTTTGGGATCGCGTCCATGAAGCGGAAACTGCCGCGCGCATGTGGCGATCGTGTCCTCGACGAGCGCACGCGGAATGCACAACCGTCCCTTCTCGCTCATGAAACAGCCGCGTGCGGTCATGATCTCGATGCAGGAGGGAATCGCCTGTCCCAGCCCCACGGTTTCGAGCAGGTCGAGGGCCGAAGCATGAATACGCTCGAGGTCGCGCCGGCCCAGAGGCTGGTACTTGCCGCCCTCCATGCCGGGGCGAACGGCCGCCTCCTCCATCGGGATGGGGCGCGCCCGCAAGGCGCGCCGCGCTTCCCGTCCGCCGCGCCTTCGACCGACATCCTCCGTCAGGCTCATCGCGATTCTCCTCTAAGTTGCCATCTGCAGCATGCACCGCGCCACAAGCCCCGGAAAGCCCATCAAATCTCATCCCGTCGTTAGCCAGATTCACCAGACCACAAGCGAAATTAATCTTGCGCAAGG
>DATBMX010000328.1:0-3552 GCA_036554625.1 Aestuariivirgaceae bacterium | reverse complement strand
TCGTAGTCCTGCCAGCTCGAGCGCGGCAGGTTGAACAGCCGCTCGCGCTCGGCGAAGCTCTTCTCCGGGTCGGGATCGGGATCGATGAAGATGTCGCGATGGTCGAATGCCGCCACGAGTTTGATCTGGCGCGACAGCAGCATGCCGTTCCCGAAAACATCGCCCGACATGTCGCCCACTCCCGTCACCGTGAAGGACGTTGTCTCCATGTCGTGATTCATCTCGCGGAAGTGCCGCTTCACCGATTCCCACGCGCCCCGCGCCGTGATGCCCATTTTCTTGTGGTCGTATCCGGCCGAACCCCCGGAGGCGAAAGCATCGTCGAGCCAGAAGTCGTGCTCTGCTGAAATCTTGTTGGCGAGGTCCGAGAAGCTCGCCGTCCCCTTGTCTGCCGCCACCACCAGATAGGGATCATCGCCGTCCCGCCGCAGCACGCGTTCCGGCGGAAGGATGCGGTCGCCGCGATGATTGTCGGTGATGTCGAGGAGATTGGAGATGAAGCTCCGGTAGGCTTGTTCGCCATGCGCCTGCACGATCTCCCGGGCCGTGCCCTGCGGCAGTTTCTTAGGGACGAAGCCGCCCTTCGCCCCCACCGGAACGATGACGACGTTCTTGACGTTCTGCGCCTTGCCCAGTCCAAGGATTTCGGTGCGGTAGTCTTCCGCCCGGTCCGACCATCTGATGCCGCCGCGCGCGATCTTGCCGAAGCGCAGATGAACGCCCTCGACCTTGGGAGAATAGACGAAGATCTCTGCAAAGGGCTTGGGCTCCGGCAGGCCTTCGACCCTCTTGCTGTCGAGCTTTATGCTGATCGCTTCCGGATAGGGCCTGTCCTTGCCCCTCTGGAAGAAATTGGTGCGCACGCTCGCTTCGACGAGATTGCGATAGCTGCGCACGATCCTGTCCTCATCGAGAATCGACACCTTTTGCAGCGCTTCTTCGATGGCCTCGAAGATCGCCTGCGCCTTCCCGGCCTCCGCGCCCTCAGGATCGAGCTGCGCGTAGAAGAGATCGATGACCTGCCGCGCGATGCTTCCGTGCTTGACGAGAGTCTGCGCCATGTAATCGGGTGAGAAGCTCGCCGTCCCCTGCCGCAGATAGCGAGACAGCGCCCTAAGCAGGGCGATGTCGCGCCAATGCATGCCTTGCACAAGCGTCAGCGCATTGAACGCATCATTCTCCGCCTCCTCGTTCCACACCGCCATGAAGGTGGCTTCGAGCGATTGGGCTGCCGCCTTGCTATCGACGCTCTTGGCGGCGGGCTCGAGCACCACATCATGGATGACCGCGTTGCCGCCTTGCGGTGACACTTCATGGGTCGTTTCCTCGATGGCCCTGAATCCCATGTTCTCGAGAATGGGCAGGCGGGCGCTGAGCGGAATGGCATCGCCATGATGGTAGAGGCGCAGCTTGATCTGCTCCGCATGACCGGGCGCTCCTTCCCCGAACTCGACCGCCACGCCACCCTTCGTCTCCAGCGCCTCGAGCGCGCAGATGTCCTTGAGAGATTGGGCCGGAGACGCCCTGTCGCGATAACCGACGGGGAATGCCCCTCGCCATTTGGCGGCAGCTGCCTCGCGTCCCGAGCGGGCGAGCTCCGACTGCAGCCGGTCGTCCCAGTCTCTCACCGCCTCCACCACTTGGGCCTCCAGGACGGCGAGATCGGGCTTGGGGTCATCGCCCGCCGATCTCAAAATGATGTAGTGCACGCGAACGAGCGTGCTTTCACCGAAACTCGGCGAGAAGCTTGCCACCCGCCCGCGAAAGGCGCGTGCGATGAGCTCTCCCACGCGCTGGCGCACATCCGAGTTGAAGCGATCGCGCGGGATGAAGACGAATGCCGAGATGAAACGGTCGAACTGGTCGCGGCGGATGAACATTCGCGTTCGCGGCCGCTCTTCGAGCCGCAGGATGCCATGCGCGATCTCCGACAGCTCGTCGACATCGACCTGGAAGAGTTCATCGCGCGGGAAGCTCTCCAGCACGTTGATCAGCGCCTTTCCCGAGTGGCCCGTCGGGTTGAAGCCGCTCGCCCCGACGACAGCGGCGATCTTGCGCCGGACGAGAGGAATGGCGCCGGGACTGCGCGTATAGGCGGTCGAGGTGAAGAGGCCAACGACCCTGAGCTCTCCGGCAAGCTCTTCTTTCGCATCGAAGAGCTTCACGCCGACATAATCCATCGCCGCACGCCGGTGGACATTGGCGCGCACGTCGGACTTGGTGATGATCAGCGCATCCGGCTGCATGAGAAACGCCCGGATTTCCGGCGTGATGGAAACGAGCTCTCCCCCTTTGCGCAGCACCTGCGTCGTCTCGCGCCTCAGAATGCCGAGCCCCGAATCCTTGACGGCCGTGAGCTGTCCCTCCCTGGCGCCGCCCTCGAAGCGGTATTCGCGCATGCCCAGAAACGTGAAATGGTTATCGAGTAGCCATTCGAGAAAATCGATCGACTCCGCGACGTCGTCCGGCGCAATGGGCGGCGGCCACCGCCGATAGTCGGCGATGGCCTGCCTGAGGCGAGCCTGCATGGCCCCCCAGTCGGCAACGGCCAGGCGCACGTCGCCGAGAATTCGTGCGATTTCGCCCTGAAGGCTCTCGCTCCGCTCCTCCGGCAGACGCGCCACGTGAATGTGCATGAAGCTTTCGCGAAGGGCATTTTTTTCAGCGACTGGCTGCTTGATGCGCAGGAGCCGCCCGCCTTCGTCGCGGCTGAGGCTGAGCACAGGGTGAAGCAGCAATTGAATCTCATGCCCGCGCTCGTTCAGCACCGCCAGCATCGAGTCGACGAGGAAGGGCATGTCGTCGTTGATGATCTCGACGATCGTCACTTCATCGAAGGCGCCCTTCCTGTTGAAAATCCGTATCTTGGGCGTGCCGCGCACACGCTGCTGGAGGAAATCGAAGCTGTCCCGCGCGAGATCGGCCAGGTCCTCAGGGCCGTAGCGGGCAACGTCTTCCGCCGGCACTCCGGCGAACAGCGACCGTCCGAAAATCTCGAGATCTTCGCTGCCCATCGTCGCCAGGGCGTCGCTGAGCGCATCTTGCCCCGCCGACGCAATCCGTCTGCCGTTCATCAGGGCTGCTCCATGTCAATGCCTTCAAAAATGCTTACGTGAATGACGAATACCGCGTCCCACTAGGGTGAAAAAGTCTTTTTCAGGACTCTTGGGGTCTGGGGTGCTTGTGGGGCCGCCCGATCTCGAACTGCTTTGGACAATATGTTGGAATCTGTGCTCGACGCGACTGCCTATTTCGGGAGGATGCCGAATATAAGCCTAAGTAGCGTCACGCTGTCAAGGACTTTCTTTCCAAAAAAAGGAACATGATCCGAGAGCGCCGGAACACGCGGCTCGCATTTCCAATTGCCATTGATTTCCTGTTCGAGCAGCTTGAACCAGACACTGATTCGGTGGGAACAGGGGCCGCCAACGTGAAAATTGGGACGATTCGCTTTCCCCGCGAAGGCGGCAACCGACAACGTTCAGCTTGCGAGCGGGCTGCCTCCGCCCACCGGATTGAAAAGCATCGACCTGAACTCTCGCCTGCAGAAAG
>DATBMX010000264.1:0-3274 GCA_036554625.1 Aestuariivirgaceae bacterium | reverse complement strand
TCATTCGCAACGCGACCTCACTCATCGGCATCTCGGCTCTCCTCTATGGGTTCGTTTGGGAGGCCGACCGGTGACGGCAACCGCTGTATTCCTGGCCGGTATGACGACAATGGGTTTCATTGTCGCCGCCATCTTCTTCATGAGTTTTTGGCGCCGCACGCGTGACGGGCTGTTCATGACTTTTGGAATTGCGTTCTTCCTGCTCGCAATCAACCAAGGGGCCATCGCCCTATCGGGCGGCCCGCGTGACGAACAACTCTTTGCCTATGCTCTGAGAATTGTGGCGTTTGGCCTGCTCATTTCCGCCATCATGGGCAAGAACATCGGTGGCGGCGGATCGGGCTCGCGAGGAAACTAGTCGCTGTAGAACCCACTCCATTCCTCGCAAATTGGCGACTCCCGCGCCCGATCGGAACCTCTCAGCTCGAGCGGACAAAATCGATGACGTCGAGCAACCACGCGGCCGCCATGCCTTCGAGTCTGGCCCCGCGGGGTATCGCTTTCATTACGCCGATCGGTTTCGTGCCAATGTGTGACAAACAGATCGGTGGCCGGTCGCGGACAGGTCCAGGTTGCAAGTCCAGGACCGGGGGGAACGGATATGCCGCAGGGAGAGGCCAACCCCAGGAGAGGGGGTATTAGCTGGGCGGCACCACCGTTTCGCCCGATCCGCTAACCACACTATCGAGCGGAGGCTAGACGGCCTGTGACACCTATCACATTTATCTGATTTGGCGGGGTCTTGAGGCTAGAATTGAATTTGAAATGTGGGCTGGGCGTTTGGGGAGGAGGAATTGGATAAAGTACCGTCCTGGGAATCCCCCGCCCGCGGCGCGGCGCCCGTTATCCGGGCACGCCTTCTCGACAAGGGCGGAGATCATCCGCTGCAGATCGGCAACGTGTTGTCGCCCCAAGAGCAGCATGATCTTCAGAGCATCGCGAAGGTGGTCAGATACCCGCGCCCCGGGATGACGATCTTCACGAGCGAGACGGACGCCGACTATGTCTATGTCATCGACGAGGGCATCGTTCGGATCACGCGCATCGCTCCGAATGGAGAGCGTCGCATCTTGGCCTTCATGGTCCCGGGCGATCTGTTCGGAATGCCCGACTGCGGAATCTACGTCAATACAGCCGAAACCGTATCGCCTGCGCGGATGTACAGGTTTCATTGGCCGGCACTCAGGCAGCTCCTGACAAATCAACCGCAGCTTCAGCAGAAACTGCTTATCAAGCTTGCGCACGATTTCCGCCAGGCTCAGAGACAGATGATGATGCTCGGTCAGCAGACTGCTCGTCAGCGTCTCGCCGTGTTCCTTCTCGATTTCATTCGAAATCCCGGCTTCTTCAACCGGGAAAGGTCCTTGCTGGAAATTCCCGTAAACCGCTTCGACCTTGCCGACTATCTGGGGACGACGCGCGAGACAGCCGCACGGGCGTTCGCGCGACTGGAGAAGGAAGGGCTTATCCGGCGCATCACCGCGCATGCGATCGAGATCCTGGACATGAAAGGCCTGGAGCAGCTCCAATACGGACCCTCCCGCCGCGCCGCGAGCGTCTAGACTAAGTCAGGTCGCCAAGGGTCCCCGCTTTCAGCCGCGAGCCTTCGGAAACGGCACGATCGAGCCGCGTGTGGAGGGCTGCAAGCTCAAGATATTCGCGATCTGACTGCGTTTCCTCAATTGAGAGGCATCCACCAACATTTGTCCGGCCCAGCGGTAAACATTTCTTGCACGTACGATTTCGCGCATCAGGCGCAGCCTCTCCCGTTGCTCGACCTCGGGCATGAGCAGCGCGCGATGAATGGCACTGGAAACCTCTGAGGCATCGTAAGGATTGACAATCAGCGCTTCCGACAGCTCTCGTGAGGCGCCGGCAAAATTCGAAAGGATCAAGACCCCTCGCTCATCGTCCCGGGCGGCGACAAACTCCTTGGCAACCAAGTTCATCCCGTCATGCAAACTTGAGACGATGCAGAGATCGGCGGCACGAAACAGCTCGAACACTTCGTCAGGTTCATGATGTCGAACGACGAGAATAACCGGCTTATATCCTCCTGTTCCGTGTCGGCTGTTGATGTCGTCCGCGAGATGCTTCGCTTCGTCCTGCAAATCGCGGTAGGTGGAGAGGCGGCTGCGAGTCGGTGCAGCAAACTGCAAAAACGTGAACCGCCCTTTCCATTCCGGATAGCCGGTCAAGAACGAATCGACCGCGCGAAGGCGATCGAGGATACCCTTCGTGTAATCAAAGCGTTCGATTCCGACGCCGATGCGCACCTGATCCGATAGCCCGAAGCGATCGCGTATGGCGGCTCGGCAGTCAGCAACCGACTTTTGCGCTGACATCGCCGCCGGCGGCCATTCGATGGAAATCGGATAGGGGCGTATGTTTGTGGAATGACCTCGGACCTCGACCGAAGCGCGCTCTCGATCGATTCTGCTCTCCACAAAGCGATCCACGGTTTCTATGAAGTTATTGCAGTGGAACTGCGTGTGAAATCCGAGGACAGAGCTGCCCAGCAAGCCTTCCACGATCTGCTCTTTCCACGGGCATATGCCGAATGTCTCGGCGTTCGGCCATGGGATGTGCCAGAACGTGATGACGGTTGCATTGGGCAAGAGATCGCGGATCATCTTGGGCAACAGCGCGAAATGGTAATCCTGCACCAGAACAATCGGATCCGGCTGCCTGGCTTCGGCCGCTACGGCTTGCGCAAACCGGGCGTTCACCTTGCGATATTGCGCCCAATCGGACTCTCTGAAATTCGGCCTTACAAAGGCAATGTGGCAAAGAGGCCAAAGCCCTTCATTGGCAAAGCCATAGTAGTAGCCATCCTGTTCCTCATCGGTCAGCCACACCCTTCGCAGCTTATATGCGGGCTGCTGGGGAGGGACCTGAATGCAGTCTTTGGCGTCGACGGTTTCACGGTCGGCGGTCCCGCTGCCGTGCGCTATCCATGTGCCCCCGCATGCGCGCATGACCGGTTCGAGCGCGGCCACGAGGCCACTCGCCGGAATTTGCAGATTGATACGTCCAGCGACATGATTGTGGATATAGGGCTCGCGGTTCGAAACGACGATCACCTGCGTATCAGGCAGCTCGTGGGCGAGCACCAGACGAAGCATTTCGGGATTCCATTCGACGTAACGGACGTCCACGGATCGCCGGGTGTCATCCATGTCGCGCAACAGACGATGCAGTTCGCGCCCAAGGCCTGATGATCCGGCCGCGCCGACATCCGATCGGCGCGCTCGTGCATCTCGTATTATCCTGC
>DATBMX010000259.1:0-5347 GCA_036554625.1 Aestuariivirgaceae bacterium | reverse complement strand
TCTCCACCTGTCGCAGCAAGTTCGCCAACGCGCTCAATTTTCGCGGCCATCCCCACATGCCGGGAAACGATTTCGTACTTTCCTATGCCAGTCGCGACTGAAACTGAAACCTTGCCCATCGCCCCGCAGGTCATCGCCGCTGCCCGAAGCTGGATAGGTACGCCCTACCGCCACCAGGCGTCCCTCAAGCTCATCGGCGCCGATTGCCTTGGTCTTGTCCGCGGCATCTATCGAGAACTCTATTGCCGCGAGCCGGAACCGGCTCCCGCCTATTCGGCCGACTGGGCGGAAGCATCTGCTGTTGAAACCATGGCCGAGGCCGCGCGTCGGCATCTGCTGGAGATAGGATTGGACGATCTGGCAGCGGGCGACGTCGCCCTGTTTCGCTGGCGCGATCGTTGCCCCGCCAAGCATGCCGCCATCATGACGTCGGCGACGACGATGGTGCACGCGCAACGCGGATCCACGGTGTGCGAGATCGATGTCACGTCCTGGTGGCGTCGTCGCGTCGCCTTCGCCTTTCGTTTTCCCGAGCGTGCGTGATGGCTACCGTTGTCTTGCAGTATGCAGGCTCCGCCGTGGGCGGACTGGTCGGCGGCCCGCTTGGCATGATGCTTGGCCGCGCCGCCGGCGCTCTCGTCGGCAGCGCCATCGATGGCCGGCTCTTCGGCCAAGGCGCGCGCAGCGTCGCAGGCCCTCGCCTCGATGACCTGCGCATCATGTCGTCGAGCGAAGGCGCGCCCATTCCTGTCGCCTGGGGTCGCGTCCGCCTGTCGGGTCAGGTGATCTGGGCAACCGAGCTTGAAGAGGAAATCACCACCACCGAGCAGAATAGCGGTGCCAAGGGCAGCGATGCCACCACCGAAGCAACCGAATACCTGTACTTCGCCAATTTCGCCGTCGGTCTTTGCCAGGGGGAAATATCCTCCCTCGGGCGCGTCTGGGCCGATGGCAAGCCCGTCGATTTGAGCAGGGTCGCCTTCAGGCTTTACACCGGTTCGGAAACTCAAGCCCCGGACAGTCTCATTGTCGCCCATGAAGGGCAGGGCAACGCCCCGGCCTATCGCGGCCTCGCCTATGTCGTCTTCGAACGCCTGCCGGTCGCCAAATATGGGAACAGAATTCCGCAGCTGTCCTTTGAAGTCATCCGCAAGGTGGGTGCCCTCGAAGACAGCATCAGATCCGTGGCGCTCATTCCCGGCGCCACCGAGTTTGGGTACGACCCGCTGCCGGTGACGCGCCGTCTCGATAAGGCAACCGCTATTGCCGAGAACACTCACGCCGCAACGGCGGAGAGCGATTGGTCGCAGTCGATCGATGAGCTGCAAGACCTTTGCCCGAATCTGGAGGCCGTATCTCTCACCGTTGCCTGGTTCGGAAACGATCTGCGCTGTGCCGACTGTTCGATCGAGCCGCGGGTTGAGAGTTCGAGCAAAAACACAAGGCCCGAGAGCTGGTCCGTGGCCGGCCTGTCGAGGAATGCGGCGCGACCCGTCAGCACCATGCCTGATGGCAGCGCCGCCTACGGTGGCACGCCGTCCGATGCCGGTGTGGTCAGGGCCATCGCCGATTTGAAACGGCGCGGGCTGAAAGTGACCTTCTGTCCTTTTGTCATGATGGACATTCCCGCCGCCAACGGTTTGCCCGATCCCTATTCATCGCTCACCGCGCAGCCGGCCTATCCATGGCGCGGCCGGATCACCTGTTCTCCTGCTCCCGGCATGCCGGACACCCCCGACAAGACCGATGCCGTGATCGATCAGGTGGGCGTTTTCTTCGGGTCCGCCGCGCCCCAAGATTTTCGCCTCGCATCCGGCAGCGTGACCTACTCCGGCCCCTCGGAATGGAGTTTTCGCCGCTTCGTGCTGCATTGCGCCGCCCTCTGCCAGCTCGCCGGCGGGGTCGATGCCTTCATGATCGGCAGCGAATTGCCGGGTATCACGCGTCTTCGCAGTTCGGAAAATCATTTTCCCGCCGTAGCTCAACTCGTGGCGCTTGCCGCCGACGTGAAATCGATGCTGTCGTCCGCGAAAATTTCCTACGGTGCCGATTGGAGCGAATACTTCGGTTACCGGCCGATGGACGGAACGGGGGATGTGTTTTTCAATCTCGATCTGCTGTGGTCCTCCGCCGACGTCGACTTCATCGGGATAGACAATTACTTTCCGCTGTCCGACTGGCGCGACGGCGCCGCCCATCTCGACCGGCTTAGAGGCCACAGATCGCCGTCGTCGCTCGAATATCTGCAGGCGAACATCGAAGGTGGCGAAGGTTACGACTGGTATTACCCGTCCGAAGTCCACCGCGAGGCGCAAGACCGCGTTGCGATCGCTGATGGATCCTATGGCAAGCCCTGGGTCTATCGTTGCAAGGATCTGAAAAACTGGTGGCTCAATCTCCACTACGACCGGCCGGGAGGCGTTGAATCTCAGGCGCCGACCGCCTGGGTCCCGCAATCGAAGCCGATCTGGTTCACCGAGATCGGCTGTCCGGCGGTCGACAAGGGGTCCAACCAGCCAAATGTCTTCTACGATCCCAAGTCATCGCAGAGCGCGCTTCCCTACCACTCGAACGGTGAGCGCGACGATTTCAGTCAGCGGCAATATCTGCAGGCCGTGCACTCCTATTGGTCCGAAACCACTGCGCGCAATCCGGCGTCCTCGGTCTATGGCGCACCCATGGTGGATGCCGGCCGAATGTTCATCTGGGCGTGGGACGCAAGGCCGTTTCCGGCTTTTCCTGCTCTCTCCGATGTTTGGGCCGACAGTGCCAATCACGAACGCGGCCACTGGCTGAACGGCAGGCTTGGGGGCGCGCCTCTCTCGAACCTCATCGGCGCCATCCTCGACTATTTCGGTTTCCATGATGCCGAGATCGGCGATCTCCAAGTCATCATCGATGGCTATGTGATCGACAATGTGATGTCGGCGCGCGATGCAATCGAACCTTTGGCGCAAGCCTTCGGTTTCGATGTTCGCGAATCGGAAGGAAAGCTTCGCTTCATCGATCGCCGCGGCATCGATTTCATGACGCTCGATCCCGAGGATTGCATCGAGATCGATGCGCAGAAGCCCCTCTACACTTTTCAGCGCATGCAGGAGACCGAGCTTCCGGCCTCGATCAGGCTGACATACATCGACTCCGGCCGCGAATACCGCCAGTCGGCGGTCGAATCGCGCCGGTCGTCGGGGTCGAGCCGTCGGGAAAAACTATTGGCCTTGCCGGCCATGCTGAGCCAGGCGGCTGCTCAAGCGGCAGCCGATCGGATGCTCTTCGACGCGTGGTCGGCGCGAGAGGAAGCCTCCTTTGCGCTTCCGCCCAGTCTCCTGCGGGTGGAGCCGGGCGATGGCATCGCACTCAGGCAGGATCAGAATTTTCTGCCCCTGCGCATCGAAGAAATTTCAGAAAGCTATTCGCGCGTCCTCAAGGCAAGGCAGATCAGCGCCGAAATCTACGAACCCCTTTCAAGCCCATCGCGCTCCTTGCAGGCCACGGTCCCGCCAACTTTCGCTGAGCCCGTCGCCATGATCATGGACCTGCCTCTGCTGACGGCCTCGGCCGAAGGCCACGCCCTGTGGGTTGCCGCGTGTTCCAATCCTTGGACATGCCTCTCCGTCTACCGAAAAACCGGCGGCAGCTTCCAATTCAATCGCAACGTCCCTCGCCCGGCGATCATCGGGGAAACGCTTGATCCCCTGCCGTCGGGCCCGCTCTGGCGCCGCACCCGGCAGACCGCTTTCCGTGTGCGCCTGTTTCGCGGCGCCCTTCAGTCGATCGGCACCGATGAGGTGCTCAACGGCGGCAATCTGGCGGCCGTCGGCGATGTTTCCACCGGTTTCGAGATCATTCAGTTCGAACAAGCCGCTCTCGTCGATCCTTCGACCTACGAGATTTCCATTTTGCTGCGCGGCCAGCTGGGGTCCTCTCCGGAAATGCTCCCGCTGCGCGAGGCGGGCTCGAGCTTCATCATGCTCGACAGCTCCTTGGTCCAGCTGTCCATGACGGCGGCCGATGTGGGATTGGACATCACCTGGCGAATAGGCCCGGCCTCTCGCAGCCACGGTGACGACGCCTACCGCGAGGAGACAACCGTTCCCTTGGCGAGAGCGCTGCGCCCGCTGCCGCCCTGCCAGCTCAGAGCCCGCCGCGCCGTTGGCGGTGTGGAATTTTCTTGGATCAGGCAGACCAGACTGGACGGCGACAACTGGGAGCTCGCCGATGTGCCTCTGGCCGAAGCCGCCGAACGGTATGAGCTGGAGTTTCTCGAAGGCGATGTCGTGAAGCGTTCCCTCATTCTCGATCAGCCGAACCATTTCTACGCTGATGCCGATCAGCTCGCCGATTTCGGCTCAACACCGTCCTCCTTTGACATTCGCGTGTCGCAATTGAGCGCCGTCTATGGATCGGGCGCAGCAACGAAAGCCACCCTGCATGTCTGAAAGCGCCAATCTGTCTCTGCCCTTCCTAGCCGCATCCCAGGCGCAGAAGCATGTGACCCACAATGAGGCCCTGCTTCGGCTCGACGCAGTGATCCAGCTCTCCGCGGTCACGCGATCTCTGTCCGCGCCCCCATCGCCCGCCGAGGAGGGGGCTCGCTACCTTGTTGCCTCGCCCGCGTCGGATGAGTGGGCATGCCACGAGAACGATATCGCAGCCTTTCAGGATGGGTCTTGGAATTTCCTTTCGCCAAGGCCCGGCTGGCGCCTTTGGCTTCAGGATGAAGCCAAGCTTTTGATCCACACCGGTGATGCCTGGAGCGAATATAAAGTCGAGATCGCGTCCGCCTCGCAGCTCGGCATATCGGCGAGCGCCGATGACACCAATCGGCTCGCGGTGTCTTCGCCTGCGTCCTTGTTCAACCACGCCGGAGCCGGCCACCAGCTCAAGCTCAACAAATCGGCCGCCGCAGAAACCGCCGCCGTGCTTTTTCAGACCGACTATTCGGGCCGCGCCGAAGCCGGCCTCTCGGGCGATGATCATTTCCGCCTCAAGGTCAGCCCGGACGGTGTGAGCTGGCTCGAAGCCATCGCCATCGACAACGCCTCGGGGCTCGTCAGTTTTCCATCAGGTGCTGCCCCCGCGGGTGCTCAGAGTCTGGGCGAGGCAATCGCTGCAAGCCCCGCCTCCGACTCTGAAAATTTCAATCCCCCAGGCTGGAACGGGGCCTATCCCGACCAGGCCACTGTCCTGCGTCTCACCCCGTTGAAGTCGCTGCGCTTGACAGGCTTGAGCGGCGGAGAAGCCGCTCGCCTCGCGGTCATCGCCAATGGCTCCAGCTCAACCGGTGCCGATTCAAGACTGATCCTCATCGAACATGATGCCGTGGATTCCGACAGCGCCAATCGCT
>DATBMX010000257.1:0-3376 GCA_036554625.1 Aestuariivirgaceae bacterium | reverse complement strand
TTGCCCAGCCATCCCGCCAGCACGAGCAGAAACAGGCACAGAAAGCTCGCCGTGCTGAGGATCTTCGGAAGACCGGCGGGAATGGCCGCCAGCCTGATCGCAATGCCCTTTGAAAGAGGGCGCTGCGGAAGCATCGCCATGGCGGCGAAGGACAGCGCCACGGCCAGCGCGCCACCGGCAATATAGAGCTCGGTCGGCAGGAGCAGCACCTGGCCGCGTTCGCCGGCGTGAGCCCATGCGGGCGAAGGAGCAAGGAAGGCTGCGATGGCGGCGAGCGCGGGAATAAACCGGCGCACAGAACATCCGCCCGCTCCCCACGACTTCACCATTCTTGACTTGCCGTTCGTTTCGCCATCACAATCGGCAGCGGTGGCACAGGCGTCAAGGAGGGACAATGATGGCTCGGAACAGCAAGCGCAACGCGCAGGCCGCATTTTCGCGGCGCGGATTCCTGGCTGCCGCCGGCGCCCTGGCGGGTTCGCAGCTGATCGGCGGCGCGCGCCCCGCGGCGGCGCAGGGGAACCCGATCAAGATCGGGCTGCAGGCGCATCGCACGGGCATCGGCGCTGTCTATGGCCATTGGTACGAGCGCACGAGCATGGCGGCGGCAGCGGTCATCAACGACATGGGCGGTATCGGCGGACGACCCATCGAGCTCATCGTGGAGGACGATGCGACGGACGCCAAGCGCGGGTCCGAGATCATCGAGAAATTCGCCAATCAGCACAAGGTCGACTTCGTGTTCGGGCCGCTGTTCGGCCATGTGGTGGCGGCTTCCGCAGCGCGGGCGGGCGAGCTCAAGCTGCCCTTGTTCATCGTGAGCGAAGACACGGGCGTCGCCTCCGGGAAGTTCAATCGCTATGTGTTCCAAACAGGCATCACCGATGTGCGCGCGCAGGTGACGGCGATCTCGCCCTGGGTCGTCAACAATGTCGGCAAGAAGGTCACGATGATCGTGCCGGATTATGTCTTCGGCTATGAGCATCGCGACTTTTTCAGCGAAGCAGCGAAAAAACATGGCGGAGAGGTCAAGGCAGTGATCGCCATTTCGCCGACCGAGACGAGCTTCACCAAATATTTCTCGCAGATTCCAACCGATACCGACGCCATCTATCACGTCATGGTGGGGCCCGGCGTACTCACCTTCGTGCGCGAGCTCGGCGAGTTCTTCAGCGGCGGGGGGCCGAAGCTGTTCGGTTTCATCGACTCGCTCGAAGCCGTCGACATCGCTTCGCCGGGGCTCGAATTCCTGGAAGGCTCACATTTGTGGGAGGCGTTTCCGCGCTATCTCTCCGGCCTCGACAGCGAGGCAGCCAAATTCTACCGCGACAAGGTCGGTCTCGACGAGAATGGCGCGGCCAAGGACGATGCCAAGAACATCAGCACCAACTCGCACATGTTCGGCTGCTGGGAGACGCTGTTCGCGATCAAGCAGACGGTAGAGAAAAGCGGCTATACGCAAGCGGGCGACAAGGACAGGGCATCCTTCATCGAGGCGCTGGAAAGCACCGAGACATTTTCCGAGGGCAACGAGTATCCGCAAGGGGCCAAGCAGCTTGTCGGCAAGGCGCATCAGAGCTTCGGACGCCAGTTCATTTCCAAGGTCGAGGGCGGCAAGCTCACCGTGGTCCATACGACGGCGATCGAAGATTCGCTCTATGAACCGGCAGCGGATTACACGAAGCAGGCGTTGTAACCGACGGAGCGCCTCGCCCGAGGCTCGATGGCAAATCTTCCCGTTCTCCTCCTCGCTTTGCTCGAAGGCGCGGTCGGCGCTGCCGTGCTCGCTCTCACCGCGCTCGGCCTGTCCCTCGTTTTCGGCATCATGCGCGTGATCAACATCGCGCATGGAGAATTCGTCATGCTCGGAGCGATCATCGCCTGGTGGTGCGCGACGCAGCTAGCGGGCGGTGATCCGCTCCTCGGCTTTGCGCTTGCCCTGGCGGCGGCACCCCTCATCGTCGGCGCCACGGCCATGGCCGCCGACTGCCTCGTTCTCAAGCGCATCAACTACGAAGCCGAGCGGACCATCGTCGCCACCATGGGGCTGCTCTACATCATCCAGCAATCGACGCTTATGCTCTATGGGCCGGATGCACGGCCTGTCGAGCCGCCGATCTATTTTCGCGTGCAATTCCCCTGGTTCGGCTATTCCGGCTACAAGCTGATGGTCATCGCGCTCGCCATTCTCATGATCGCCGCCACATGGCTGATCCTGACGCGAACGCGCATGGGCCTCTATATGAGGGCGACAAGGCTCGATGCGGAAATCGCGCAAAGCTTCGGCGTTCCGGTGCGGCGGATCTATGCTGCAGCCTTTGCGCTCGGCGCCATGCTCGCGGGGCTAAGCGGAGTGCTGATCGCACCCATCCGGCAGGCGCATTATCTGATGGGCGCCGATCCACTGCTCCTTTCCTTCATCGTCGTCATCATGGGAGGGCTAGGCAATCTCAGGGGCACGCTGATCGCCGCCGGAATCATCGGAATAGGAGAAGGCGTCATCGCCGTGCTGTTCTCGCCGACGCTCTCCAAGATCATCGCCACACTGCTCGTCGCCCTGTTTCTCGCGTTGAGGCCCGGCGGTCTCGTCGGCAAGGCTCAGACGTGACGTCGAAGCCTTGGCGCGCATGGGCGCTGCATGGCGCCGTGCTTGCAGCGCTCTTCGCCATGCAGTTTGTGCTGCCCGCCTATCATCATACCAATGTGGCGCGCATCATGATCTATGCCGTCTTCGCCATGGGCTACAACATGCTCCTCGGCTACACGGGACTGATGAGTCTCGGCCATGCCATGTTCTTTGCGGCAGGCGCCTATGGAGCGGCGCTGCCCGCCTATTGGCTGGCGTTCGGTCCGCTGCCGGCGCTCGCCGTCGGTCTTCTCGCATCTCTGGCGGCCGCGCTTGTCGCCGGGCTGCTCGTGCTCAGGACCAATGGCGTCGCTTTTCTCATCGTGACGCTGATGCTGGCGCAGGCGGTCTTTCTGGCGAGTCTCTATTTCAACGGCGTGACGCTCGGCGACCAGGGTCTCGTGCTGTCGCTGCCGCCGGTCGAGATCATCGGCATGAGCTTTCGGCTTTCCCATCCCGCCGTGAAGTACAATCTCGCCTTCGCCGCCTTCGCGCTGGCATTGCTGCTCAGCCTGTGGATCGTGCGCTCGCCCATCGGCAGGGTGCTCATCGCCATTCGCGAGAACGAGCCAAGGACCCGAATGCTCGGCTACAACAGCTTCGCCTACCGCTACTTCGCCGTCGCGATCTCGGGAACGATGTCGGGCCTGGCGGGCGCGCTTTACGGCCTGCTCTTCTCCTATGTGGGATCTTCCTATGCGTCGCTGCAATATTCGACGCTGCCTCTTTTGTGGACGCTGCTCGGCGGCG
>DATBMX010000206.1:0-5051 GCA_036554625.1 Aestuariivirgaceae bacterium | reverse complement strand
ATCTGGCTCAAATGCGCCGCGGAAGCCGAGGCGCAGGTGAACAAGGTGAGAGCGAGAAGCTGCTCGCAGGCGGAAGCGCGCGGGCTTGCCATCGTCGAGGAGGTGGCGAAGCGCTGCGATGCGCGTCATGTCGCCTTCGATGCCGCCGAGCAGAAGCGCCTCGTGCATCATCCATTCATCAAGCAGGTGCTGGCGAAGCAGAGGAAACGCAGCGTGGCCCAGGCGAGCACGTCGAGGAAGAAGAAAACCGCCACCAACTGAGGTCATCCTGGCGGCCTGCCAGTGCATGTAGCGTCATGGCAAAGCCCCAGGCGATCATCATACCGGTTACGCCGTTCCAACAGAATTGCGCGGTCATTTGGGATAGCGACAGCAAAGAGGCGACCGTCATCGACCCCGGCGGCGACGTCGACGTGATCCGCGAGGCTCTGCGCAGCCAGTCGCTTGAACCCTCGCAGATCCTCCTCACCCATGGTCATATCGATCACGCCGGCGGCGCCGAAGAACTGGCGCAAGCCTTAAAGGTTCCCATCATCGGTCCGCATGCTGCGGACGAGTTTCTGCTTCGGTCCCTTGCCGCGACCGGCAGGCAATATGGCATGTCGGCGCGCGATTGCGCGCCGATGCGTTATCTCTCGCACGGCGATACGATCAGCATCGGAAGCCTCGTCTTCGAGGTGCGTGAGTGCCCCGGCCATACGCCGGGGCATGTGGTGTTCTTCAACAAGGAAAGCAGGCTGGCCATCGTCGGCGATGTGATCTTCCAGGGGTCGGTCGGGCGCACTGATCTGCCGGGCGGCAGCCATGAAACTCTCCTGAAATCGATCCGTGAACAGATTATTTCCATGGGCGACGACGTGGCGTTTCTGTGCGGCCACGGAAATCCGTCGACGGTCGGGCGCGAGCGGACAAGCAATCCATTCCTGATCTAGCCGCACAAGAGCTGGACCGGCAGACAGCAAAACGCCGCCCCGGGGGGGAGCGGCGCTATCGGCTTTCGAAAGATTCGCGGATGATCAAGCGAGCTGGACGTTGACAGCCTGTGGCCCGCGACCGCGCTTGTCGTTCTCCGTCTCGAAAGTGACTTTCTGGCCTTCGTTCAACGAACGGATGCCTGCCCGCTCCAAAGCGGTGATGTGGACAAACACGTCCTTCGAACCACCATCGGGTGTGATGAAGCCAAAACCTTTAGTCGTGTTGAAAAACTTCACAGTGCCGTTCTGGCGCATGTGCATTCCTTTTTCCGTTGGCGCAACAAAACCGGTGTTTGGAATCCGCGCCACAGATTCCGCAAGCCAGACAATCGGGAAAAGGCAACTGCCCAGAAGGTCAGATGTACTTTGCCACATGCCGGCGGTTACGCTCCACCACGGAGCGCACCGGCGCCTTTGTATGGTCTAAAAAGGTAAAAAAGGCAAGGCGGAGCATGATTAAAGCGCGCCGAACGCGGTCGTAACAGACTATCTCAGCGTGTTAAATCTGGACAAATATTTATCTGAGATTGTGGCGCTGTTCAGCTCCGGAGGAGACGGCGAATGAATCGCAAAATTTTCTTTGGACTTCCTACCGCAGTTACTCTCCTGCAGCCCGCTTCCTCGTCGTCGGCATTCAAGTGCTGATGAAGCCAAAGCGCAGCACCTTTCGAACTGGAACGGAGCAGCGCCTCTCTTGCTGGACATCAGGTGTTCTCGCGCAGGGTGGCGATTTCGCTTTGCCCCGTCGTCGAGGAAACCTCCTCGATGAAGATCTGCTGTGTCGCCGATGCGCCGCCGCTGAAATCCACATCAGTGATGCGCTGATCGACCTTCACATAGGCGCTGCCGCCAGAAGCGACAGCCACTTCCACGCTCCGCGGCCAGCTGGGCAACAGAAAAAGCGATTGGTGCGCCGTGACTTTGTGTTCTCCAATCGAGACGACGAGCTTGACGTAACCGCCGGCCCTGAGACGCCCCATATTCCGCCCGGCTATCGAAACATAGGGGTCCTCGCCGCGCCCGATAACAGAGGTGAGGGGACGGTAGACATAGATTACGCCCACCTCGTTGGACAGTCCTGCCTGGCGTTCGAAGGGATCGCCTTCCGCGGCGCATCCTTGCAGCAGCGACAGCATCAGAGACAGGGCGAGGCACAGGTTTGCTGTCCGCATGATCCTGTATTCCCTCAAAGCCGCCGTCCGATTGGGAAGGCTAAGAAGGAGGTTCGAACGAGTCAACGTCGATGCCTTTCGAGGGTCGCGGCGATTGGACGCCGTGCTAGTCGATAACCAGTTCCGTCGCTTGAGCTTCCGCCTGCGTTCCAACAGGCCCAGGGCGAGCATGAGACTCCGTTCTTGGAGAAGCGGCATCTCTGTTCTTTCCGGAGTTGGCCGTAGCCTTGGCCAAGGCATTCTCGATTTTGCTTTCAATCGTGGGCGGCAGGCACAGCCTCAGATAACCCCGAATCTGGGCGTAGAGGGCAGGCTGGGAGATCAGAAATCCTTTATTTTTCTCAGTGGCGGCGCGGTAGGCGGTCTGAAGCTCGTCGACAATGTGGAGGATCGTGCCAGGATTGGTCTTGTAGAGATAGCTGTCGGTTGCGACGTCGAGCAATTGCGTAGAGAGGCCGAACGACTGGGCAACGATGGCCATGGTTGTTTTGGACACGGCGACCGTGGCGAGCACGGCGTTCGACATCTTGTCCGCGGCCTGCAAACCAGCCTTCAGGCGATCTCTCTCCTTATCGAGGACAAAGAGCTCATGGAGATAGATGTCGCATTGTTCGTCGATGAAGTTGAATCCGGCGAGGGTGACTTGGTAGCCGCATCGAGGGTCCTCGATGGGCTCGCAGCCCGCAGCCGTCTGGAACCTGTCGATCAGATCGAGCTGATGTTCGACGGAGGCATTGATCTTCTCGATCGGAAGCGTGTTGTCAGGACCATATCGGTAATCCCAATGCTCGGCAGCGGAGCAAGCGGCAAGGAGGATTGGCGCGAACAGTCCTATTACGCGTGTAATCATGCTATGTGCCCCCCGCCAGATTGAAACATCTGAAACTATAGGTAGCAGGACGGAGTGGCGATATGACTTTTCTGCAACGAATGGTAGAAAACTGCTTTCAGCGCCCCTTCTTCTTGAACGGGCGAGTTCCAGGCCTGCCGCCCTTGGAACCGGCACGGACCTGAGGCCTAGGGCTTGGCCAAGCTGCCGTGGGGGGCTCGATTCTGGATGAGCTCGCGGAGGCCTGGCCATCGTCGCCGGCGGGGGAGAGGGTTCGCGCCAAGGGATCGTCCATGACGGCGAGCTCCACTTCGCGCAGGCGCTTGATCTCGTCGCGCAGGCGCGCCGCTTCCTCGAATTCGAGATCGGCGGCGGCATCGCGCATGCGGCTCTCCATATCGGCAAGCACGGCCTCGAGATTGTGGCCGATGGGAGCCCCATCTTCCGTCAATCCCGCATCAACCAGAACGTGGTCGCGCTCGTAAACCGAGGAGAGGATGTCGCTGATACTCTTCTTGATGCTTTCAGGCGTTATGCCATTGGCTTGATTGTACGCCATCTGCTTCTCGCGGCGGCGACCGGTCTCGGCCATGGCACGCTCCATCGAGCCGGTCACATGATCGGCATACAGGATGACGCGGCCGTCGACATTGCGCGCGGCGCGGCCGATCGTCTGGATCAGCGAGGTCTCGGAGCGCAAGAAACCTTCCTTGTCGGCATCGAGGATGGCAACGAAAGCGCATTCAGGAATATCGAGTCCCTCGCGCAAGAGGTTGATGCCGATGAGCACATCGAAGGCTCCCAAGCGCAGATCGCGGATAATCTCGATGCGTTCCAGGGTTTCGATGTCCGAGTGCATGTAGCGCACGCGAATGCCCTGCTCGTGCATATATTCGGTAAGATCTTCGGCCATGCGCTTGGTGAGCGTTGTGACCAGAACACGGTATCCGGCCTTGGCGACGTCACGGCATTCAGCGACGAGATCGTCGACCTGCGTCTTCACCGGCCGGATGATGACGGGAGGATCGATAAGGCCGGTGGGACGGATCACCTGCTCGACGAACACACCGTCCGTGCGCTCCATTTCCCATCCGCCGGGCGTGGCGGAAACGCAAATCGTCTGTGGGCGCATGGCATCCCACTCCTCGAAACGCAGCGGGCGGTTGTCGATGGCCGAGGGAAGGCGGAAGCCAAATTCTGCAAGCGTCGCCTTGCGATTGAAATCACCTCTGAACATGCCGCCGATCTGCGGAATGGTGACATGGCTCTCGTCGACGAACACCAGCGCCTGATCGGGCAAGTACTCGAACAGCGTCGGCGGCGGCTCCCCGGGTCGACGGCCGGTCAGATAGCGCGAGTAGTTCTCGATTCCGGCGCAGGAGCCTGTCGCCATCATCATCTCGATATCGAAAAGTGTACGCTGTTCGAGACGCTGGGCCTCGAGAAGTCGTCCAGCGCGGTGAAACTCCTCGAGGCGCGAGCGCAGCTCCTCCTTTATGCCGCGCACCGCCTGCTCAAGCGTCGGCTTGGGCGTGACATAGTGCGAATTGGCATAGACCTTGACCGCCGGAAGGTCTGCTGTCTTCTGCCCGGTGAGAGGATCGAATTCGGCGATCTGCTCGATCTCGTCGCCGAAAAAGCAGAAACGCCAGGCGCGGTCTTCAAGATGGGAGGGAAAGAGCTCCACCGTGTCGCCCCTCACGCGGAAGGAGCCGCGCAGAAAATTCTGGTCGTTTCGGCGATAGTGTAGCGCGACGAGATCGGCCAGAAGCTGGCGCTGATTGATGCGCTCGCCGCGTTTCACGGAGAATGTCATGGCCGAATAGGTCTCGACATCGCCAATGCCGTAGATGCAGGAGACGGAGGCCACGACGACTACATCGTCGCGCTCGAGCAGAGCACGGGTCGCCGAATGGCGCATGCGGTCGATCTGCTCGTTGATGGAGCTTTCCTTCTCGATATAGGTATCGGTGCGCGGCACATAGGCTTCGGGCTGGTAATAGTCATAATAGGAGACGAAATACTCCACCGCATTGTCGGGGAAGAAGCCCTTGAACTCGCCATAAAGCTGTGCGG
>DATBMX010000201.1:0-6556 GCA_036554625.1 Aestuariivirgaceae bacterium | reverse complement strand
GACTCCTATGGCGTGCTCACCGAACCTGCCACGGTGAGGATTCAGCGCCTTCTGCCGGGCCCCATCGAGCGGGTCTGGGCGTATCTCACCGAGAGCGAACTGCGCCGCAAATGGCTGGCGGCTGGCGAGATGAGGATGGAGGTTGGTGCGCCTTTCGAGCTCGTCTGGCGAAATGGCGAACTGACCCACCCACCCGGAGAGCGCCCGCCCGGCTTCGGCGACGAGCACCGGATGCAAAGTCGGATCATCGAACTGGATCCACCAAGAAAGCTCGCGATCGCTTGGCAAGGTAGCGGCGGTGTTTCCTTTGAATTGGAGCCACGGGGCAATGAAGTGCTGCTCACCGTCATCCATCGCCATCTGCCGGATCGCTCGACCCTGCTGATGGTCAGCGCCGGTTGGCACATGCATCTGGATGTTTTGGTCGCCCGCGCGACCCGCAAGGAGCCTGCGCCTTTCTGGGACGGCTGGAGCCGCCTGGAGAAGGAATACGACCGGCGGCTACCGGCCTGAGAGAGCTCACAGTGAACGAAGGACTAGATGATGAAGCACAGGACTGGATCACGGGAGGAGTGGCTCGCGGCGCGACGCGAGCTGCTCGAGGCGGAGAAGGAGCTGATGCAGCGCAGTGACGAGCTGGCGAGGCAACGGCAGCACCTGCCTTGGGTTCGGATCGACAAGGATTATCGATTCGGCACGGATGAGGGCAAAGCGTCGCTCGCGGACCTTTTCCGAGGGCGCTCGCAGCTTCTTGTCTATCACTTCATGTTTGGCTACGGAGCCCGGCTCACCGACGAGCGCCGGGGATGCACCGGATGCTCCCTGGTCGCCGATCATTTCGACGGTGTCATCCCTCATTTGAACGGCCGCGATATTACACTCGTTTGTGCGTCGATCGCCCCCATGCACGAGCTTCAGGACTACAAGCGGCAAATGGGCTGGCGATTTCCGTGGGTTTCGTCGCTCGGAAGCGACTTCAACTACGACTTCGGCGTCGCCTTCACCGAAGAGCAGCAGAGAACCGGCGCCGACTACAACTTCCGGCATGTCGACGAGGCCGAGCCGCAGAAGGAGGGTATGAGCGTCTTCGCGCTCGAGGATAGGGCTGTCTACCACACGTACTCCACCTACGCCCGCGGCGTCGAGGCCTTGATGGGAACCTACCAGTTCCTCGACCTTGCCCCGTTGGGCAGGAACGAGGACGGGCTTGAGTTCCCCCAGGCGTGGTGGCGCCGCCACGACGAGTACGAGGGCTAAGCGAGGAAATCGGGCGTTCCGCCGGTCCACGCCTTGGAGGTCAATTCTCAATGAAGAAGATAAGAGAATCTTTCCACGTTCCTGCTCGCACGGGCAGAGGCTTCATAGTCCGCAAAGGCGATTTCATCAGGATTATCGATCTTCAGGGGCAGCAGCCCGTGGATTTCTGGGCGTTCAATCGACGCGATGTTTACGAATATTTATCCTGCGAGCACACAAAGCCATCCATCGAGAAACTCTTTCCGCACCGGGGCGATGCGGCGCACACAACGCATCGCCGGCCCATTGTGACTCTGATCGAAGATCATTCACCCGGTCAGCATGACATGCAGTTCGCCGCTTGCGATAGGTGGCGCTACAAAGAGCTGGGGGCCAAAGGCAAGCACGCCAGTTGCGCTGACAACCTGCATGCTGCTCTGAAGACCCTTGGAATCAAGCTGCCCTTTACGCCTCAGCCCTGGAATCTGTTCACAAATTTTTTCATCAATCCCGACGGCACGTTTACCGTCACAGCGCCTGAAACGAAGCCCGGCGACTTTGTGGTGTTGCGGGCCGAGATGAACGCCTATGTCGTAGTCTCGGCATGTCCGCAAGACATGAACGATACCTGCGGGGGAAATCCGACGGACATTCAGGTGGAGATTGGACGATAAAGTCAAGCTTTGCGCGAAGCTTTGCTTGAGTAGCTCACCATCCACTGGACGCCAAACCTGTCTTTGAAAGAGCCGAAGTAATCGCCCCATGGTGCATCGGCGATCGGCATTTCAATCGTCCCGCCGGCGGAAAGCGCCGCAAACAGTCGATCGGCTTCCGCCTTGCTGTCGGGAGACAAGCAAATGTAGAAATTATTCCCTTGCACGAGCTTGTGACCCAGCGACTCAAGCGCATCGCTCGCCATGAGAAACAGGTCTTGTCCGATAGGCAAGCTGATGTGCATGATCTTGTTCTCATCGCTTTTGGGGATGTCAACGCCTTTAATCGGCATGTCCTTGAAGCGAACGACTCCGCTGAACTCCCCGCCGAAAACCGACTGGTAAAATTTGAATGCTTGTTCTGTATTGCCAGCGAAATTCAAATATGGGTACGCACTGGGCACGGTCTCATCCTCCAAGTATGGTCTCGTGAAAGTGATGTCTCATAGGGGGTCAAGCCACTTTGAGCAAGCCAATGCCAGGTCTCGTTACTCGCAGAGCCAGATCAAATGACTCACACACATGAGACATCAGAGTCGTGCCGGCATCGGCCGTCCACGATGCCGTCGGCCCGACTGCCGCCCGCCAGGCGCAAGCCTCACATTCAGCCTTCGGCGAAGGTGGAGCAGCGACGAAACATAATGCTCTACTATGCTTTCAGCTTTTTGGTCGGGTTTTACATCGCCACGGGCACCACGGTGCTGTTCGAGAGACGGCTTGGCCTTTCCTTCGCCCAGATCTTTACACTGGACGCCATCTATATGCTGATGTTCATCCTGTTCGAGATCCCGAGCGGGGCACTCGCCGATCTGATCGGACGAAAAAAGACCTTGCTTGCCGGGCTTGCCGCGCTTGTTGTCGCAGCCTTTGCCACCGGGAGTGCGCAGAATTTCACTCACCTGTTCTTGAGCTTTTTCCTCTGGGCCATAGGCTTTTCCCTGATTTCAGGCTCTTCGGAAGCGCTCATCTACGACAGTCTCAAGAACGAGAAACGCTTTCATCAAGTCTCCGGCCGAGCGCTGTCCTTCTCGGTCGCGGGCCTCGCATTCGCCGGCATCGTGGGACCGCTTCTTTTCACCAGAAATTTCCGGCTTCCCTATTTCGCATCGGCCGTTCCGTTTGCAGCCGCCTTTCTCGGCATGCTCTTCTATCACGAGGCCGCCGGCGCAAATGGCGCAGCACGCTTCTCCATGAGAAATCACATCCTCCAGATACGCGAGGGAACCAAGACGGCTCTCGCCAATCGCTTCGTGCTGTGGAGCACCGGCGCCTTGGCAGTGGTTTTCGCCGTCAGCTACACCTTCACGAGCCTCTACCAACCCTATCTCGTCCAGGTTGGCTTCACGGTGGAGCAGTTCGCCTATATCCTGCCTTTGATGTTCGTAACGGAAGCCCTCGGCGGCGCATGGTCCGAGAAAATCACCTCGCGACTTGGAGAGCGCCTCGCTTTCTGGCTCAATTTTCTTCTGCTCGGCGCAAGCCTTCTCATCATGGGCATCCTTGCCAGCAAGTTCGTCGTGCCTCTGCTATTGGTCTATGGCTTTATGCAAGGTCTTCTGCGGCCGATCGTCAGCACATATGCCAATCGGCATATCGAGGCCGCTCACCGGGCCACCATCATCTCCGTGCAGGTGATGATGAGCACCGTCGTTGCAGCGGCGCTGCTCTTTGCATTCGGCTTTCTCACCGACCGAATCGGCGTTATTGCGCTTACCGGAGTGATTGGCGTGCTCGTGTTCGCGGCAGGAATCCCGCTCCTGATGCTGAGACCCAAAACAGCGGAGTGATTTAGGTGCCGCGGGATTCTTCGCGGGCGAGCCGTTCACGCCGCGCCACCTCCGCCGCTGTGGGCGGATCCATCGTAAAGTCGCCCGTCTCGACATTGCCGGCGCGCCTGTAGCGGCTGATCGTAACCCCCTTCGTCGAGACCCTGTTCTCCACGAGCGCGAAGGCGGCAGGTCTTGCGCCCTTGCCATAGAGTTTCTTGCCGTCGCCCAGAATGATCGGAAAGGTGAACGTCCTGATCTCGTCGATCAGATCATTGGCGAGCAACGTCTGGATCAGATCGCTGCTGCCTTGCGTTATCATCTGAGGGCCGTTCTCTCGTTTCAGTCGTGCGACATCGGAAGCGGCATCATGCAGCGCGATCGAGCCCTTCCAGGTCAGCTCCATGTTCGACCGGGTCGCGACATATTTCTTTGTGCTATTGAATCGTTTCGCGATCGTATCGTACTCGCTGTGCTCGGCGTAGGGCCAGTGCGCCGCGAAAATCTCATAGGTCCTGCGCCCAATCAGAAGCTCGAAGGGCGGACCGAACAATTCATCGACGGCCTGTCCGAAAGCATCGTCCAGATATGGCACGACCCAACCGCCGTGCTCGAACCCATGAGTGGGATCTTCTTGTGGCCCGCCTGGCGCCTGCATGACGCCGTCCAGTGACACGAACGCTCCCGTGATGACCTGTCTCATTCCGTCCTCAGTTGCTCAGCCTGGCAGCTGTGCGCCCCGCGGCGAACAGCTTCACGAGCACCAGGCCAGCGACGAAGCCGCCGATATGTGCCCCATAGGCAACGCCGCCCGCTTGCATCCCGCCAAGCATGCCGAGGCTCGCGATGAGCTGGAAGATAAACCATAATCCAATTGCGACAAAAGCCGGAACCTCGGTCAGCATGCGCCCGACGATGACCCGCACGCGCCGTCGGGGATGGAACAGTATGTATCCGCCAAGCACCCCTGAAATGGCTCCCGAAGCGCCGAGGCTGGGAATATAGGGATTGCCGTCGAAGACGAACGTGCTGATCACATGGGCGATGGAGGCCAGAACGCCGCAGGTGAGATAGAAGACCAGATAGCGGACGCGCCCGAGATCATCCTCGACATTGTCACCGAAGATCCACAAATACAGCAGGTTGCCCAGCAGATGTCCGATGCTGCCATGCATGAACATCGAGGTAAGCAATGTGAGATAAACCGAAATTGGCGTGGGCTGCAGATTGATCTGGCCCACCGCCTCCTCGCTCGTCGGATCACGCACCACAACGGTGCGAGTGAGATCCTGCCCGGTCGCGATCTCCTGCGGCACGGTCGAAAACGCATCGGTAAAGACCTCATTCGTTCCCAGCCCCTGCAGAAAGACAAAAACCGCAATATTGCTTGCGATCAGCAGGTAATTGACGATCGGTCGGCTTCTGCGATCCGTGTTGTCGTCACCGATGGGCAGGACCATGCTTGACGCTCCATCCTAATCGGCCGCGCCGAGGCGGGGAGACGTCCTCATCCGGTGCCCGCCCCATTCGAAGCTTCGAGAAGCAAGTGCGGCCAGCCAAACAGGCGGTATCAACGCATCCCGCGTAATCATGCTGGCGAGCGTCGTGGCGGAAAGCGGCCAGCCGGCGCGGCGCGCCAGCAAGATCTCGGCTGCGAACCAAAAGCCGGCATGAGTGGCGACCACAAACATGGCGTCGAGGCCCGCCAAGGCGGCAGAGACGCCGCTCGCGCACAGCGGCAAGAGGCTTCCCGAGAAAATTTCGGGCAGGAAGGTCATTGGAAATGTCGCTCGCCTGAGCTTCGCCCATCGAACCTGTCGATCCCAGACCTGAAAAGCGGTGCGGGCGCCGAGGGGCTGACAATGGGGTTGCTGACTCAAAGCTATGCGAAACCCGGCGCGCCGCATCAGCTTGGTTGCCGCCGCGTCCTCCGCCGGCTCCACGGCCAGGGCGCGAATTCCGCCGGCGTCGGCGAGCATGGATTTGCGCATCATCAGGTTCTTGCCATGTGCATAAGCAATGCCCAGCCAATCGGCGAACAACAACCAGCGTCCTTGATAGGTATTGAGAAAACTGCACTCCACCTCGGCCCAGAAGCTTGCCGGCTTCGAGCCGATGGGAGGAGAACTGATCAAGCCCACCTCCGGCGTCCAGCTGGCGAGCATCTGTTCTACATAATTGCCGGGCAGGAGAACGTTGCAGTCGACGAGCGCGACGAGATCGTGCCGGGCCGCCTCCCAGCCCTTTATGCAATTGTTCAGCTTCGGGTTCTGGCTGAAGCGCAGCTCACCGATAAGAAGCTTGGCGTCGACGCACGGATACCGGGCAATGAGCTGCCGCGCGATGGCGACCGCCGGATCAGTCTCGCGCGCTGCGCAAAGGATAATCTCGAATCTTGGGTAGGTCAGCTGGAACGTGGTCTCCAGAGTCTCCGGCAGGCAGGAATAGAGCCCGGATATCGGGCGGATAATCGTGACGGGAGGCATATACGGGCATTTCCCATCTGCCTGACCATTGCGAAAACGCTTCGCCACCAGCGCGATGCTCGCAATATGGGCAAGTGTCGCGAAGATGGAGAAGCCAATCAAAATTGCAAGCAAGCCCTCTATAGGTCGCTCTCCGGTTCACGGTCGCTACAGCAATGCAGGTGACAAGCCTGGTGCATGTTTCTTACACTTGCATGACAACAATATACCTATTGTGACGAATTCGCAAAACACACGCGTCGCTTCGTTGGCAAACCGTGGTGACGTTGAGATGCAGAGCCTGCCACTCGGCGGTGCCATAACCAAGGCTACACCATGGAACGGAAACGACAGGTACCCAAGGCAACGAAGAAAC
>DATBMX010000191.1:0-2404 GCA_036554625.1 Aestuariivirgaceae bacterium | reverse complement strand
ACGTGCGCCGGCGGCTGATCGCCCCTCTGCCGACATGACGGCGGGGGCGGGATCGAGGCGCGCGCCCTTTCCGGCACGGCTCGGGGCAGCTTACGCCGGCGGTCGAAAGAAGCGCGCCCGCTCCGGATTCGGCTACCTCCTGGTGCTGCTCGGCGCGTGCTGCTGGAGCCTCGGCGGGCTGTTCGTGCGCAGCACCGAGGATATCGATGCGTGGCAGATCATTTTCTACCGGTCATGGGTGGTGCTCATCGCAATGGGCGGCTTCATGGCGCTGCGCTACAGGTCGCGTCTCACAAACGTGTTTCGGGAGGCCGGACTCAACGCCGCCATCGCCGGAATCGCGCTCGGACTTGCCGGCCTCACCTTCGTCATGGCGCTGTTCTACACGACGGTGGCGCAGGCGATCTTCATGGTGGGGATTGCGCCTTTCACCGCGGCGATGCTCGGCCGGTGGATTCTCGGCGAGCGCGTGAAGAGCGCCACCTGGATGGCGATGGCGATCGCGCTCGGCGGTCTCAGCATCATGCTGTGGGGCACGACAGGGGGAGGGTTCAACGGCAATGTGCTCGCCCTTTATTCAGCCTTCTGCTTTTCCTGCTACAGCGTACTTCTGCGGTGGGGCCAGAACACCGACATGACGGCGAGCATCGTGTGGAACGCCATCTTCCTCATTGCTTTCGGAACGGTGGTGCTGCTCGTGCCCAACGCGCTGCGCGGTGGCGCAGGGACAGCGACCCTGCTCGTCGGGTGGTGGAATTTCATCATCATCGCAGCCATGGGACTCGTGCAGCTTTCGATCGGGCTCGTGCTGTTCACCAAAGGTTCGAAGACCGTGCCGGCGGCGGAGCTGGCGCTGCTGGCGCTTGCCGAGCCTATGCTCGCGCCGATCTGGGTATGGCTGGCCTTCGGCGAAGTCCCAGCAGCGACGACGCTCATCGGCGGGGCGGTGATCCTGACGGCGCTAGTATTCCAGATTCTGTCAACAGCGCGGCGGGAGTTTTAGTCCGCAGCGCTATCCGGCCCGTGTGACCCGCGCGGCCTTCAGGCCGGGACGCGAACACGGGCCAAGCGCATGAGGTTGTCGTAAAGCCCGCGAGCGAAGGCATGATAGGCCGGCATGATCGCGGCGGCGTCGGCCACAAGCCTGGCATGGGCGCCGGGACCCAATGCCTTTTCCATGGCGGTCGCGTAAGAAGGGAGGAGCGCCCAAGAGGCAATGAACTCGTTCTTCCATTCGGCATGAAACTGAATGCCAAGCGCACAGTCGCCCACGATCATCGCCTGAACTGCGGACGCCTTGGAGGAGGCGAACACCGTCGCTCCCTCCGGAAGCGTCTTGACCTCCGCGTGGTGCCACTGCGTGACCTTCGCGGCGGAGGGAAGCCCCGAAGCCATCGCATGCTCCTTACCGCCGCCGTTCAGCGTGATGTCGAAGACGCCGATCTCCGCCTCCCCGGCCAAGTCCACCTTGCCGCCCAGGGCCTCGGCGAGGAGCTGATGGCCGAGACATACGCCCAAGAACGGGCGCGCCCGTTTTTCGACCCACTCGCGAATGGCGGCTTTCTCAGCGGCAAGCCATGGATGCTGTTCTTCCTCCCAGACATCCATGGCGCCGCCCAGCACGTACATGAAGTCATAAGGAGCGAGAGAGGGAAGGTACTCGCCGCGATGGACATTCACACAGTCGATGGCGAAGCCGTCGTCTCTCAGAAAGTCGCCGAAACGGCCAGGACCGTCTTCGTCCATATGCCGAAGTACCAGAACTCGTCTCATTCGCTCCTGCCAGACGTTGCCTTGACCGGGGGTAGCATCAGAGTCTCCGCCCTGCAATTGCTGCCGCTGCGGGGTCTGCATTGCGCAAACCGGCCGCCGGGCGAGAAACAAATTCGCAATTCGTCAAGCCGGGCGCGACGGCCATTGGATGTGCAGATGACCTTCATCATTTCAGGCGTGAGCCCGGGATTGGCGTTGAGAAAATCGGAGACGAGAGCTTGGGGAGTGGTGGTCAGCGGCATGACAGGCGTCATATACCGCGCCGGAATCCTGACCTTTTCGAAAAGCTCTTGCGTCAAGTCGAAATAAGCCTCAATCGCCAGAGCAGAGCATGTGCCATGCTTGCGCCACTGCTGGATGATCAGCGGCTTCGAAGGCATGAGCGGCAACATTTCCGCGATTTGATCATCGGATACCCACTGTGGCGAGGATTGGCAATATTGCGGCCATCCGTTGCGATATTGAGGCCAAAGGCCGTGCACGACAAAAGCGAACCGGCGGCCGGCAGCGCATTGCAGGACCTCGTCAGCGGCCTCCGGCAATGCGCAGAAGCTCGGGGACCAGGAAAGCGCCAGCACGAAGTGATCGATGGGCGGGTCGCGGGACGCGGCGGCGGTGACGTTGGCGAAGG
>DATBMX010000169.1:0-1696 GCA_036554625.1 Aestuariivirgaceae bacterium | reverse complement strand
TGCGCAAAGCAGAGCATGCGGCGCGACCAGGTCGATCGCGTCCGCATGCATCTCAAAACGATCTGCGATGATGACGATGATGATGAACGCTCAACAGAGCGCCGGCCGAGCGTCCTATTCGCCGGTCATCTCGTGAAGCATGGCGGCGAGCCGGCCGAGATCGCGGACGATCAGCGTCCCGTTCTTGCGCTCGATGATGCCGATGCGGGCGAGACGGTTGAGCTCGCGGGTCACCGCCTCGCGGTGCGTGCTGATGCGGCTTGCGATCTCGGCGTGGGTCGGCGCCGGCGCAAGCCTCGCGCCCTTCCCCTCGCGCGGCGCGAGGCTCGCCAAGCGCAAGAGCTCGGCGTGGATGCGATTGTTGACGGCTAGCGTGCTGAATTCGTAGACGCGCTTCGTCAGGGATCGGACGTTGCGCACGAGATCCTTGAGCACAGCCTCGGCCACGGCAGGCTCGGCCCTTAACAGCTTGCGGAATTCCTTGGCGGACATCGAAGCGATGAGGCAGCTCGTCCGCGCTTCCACGCTGGCCGAGCGCGGCCCGCCGTCGATGGCGGCATATTCGCCGAAGATGTCGCCGGCTCCCAAGGTGCGAAAGCTCACCGCTTGGCCTGCGACCGAGTAGATGGTGACGGCAACCTCGCCGCTCGCCACGAAGAACACGTCATCTGAGGAATCGAGATAGCCGACAATCGGCTCGCCCTCCTCATAGCGCCGCCATGCGCAGCGTTGCTGGATCGCTTCCAGAGCCTCGGGCGTGAGGCCAGCAAAAATGGAAATTCCCGCTAACGTGTACGGGAGGACTGCGATCTCTGACCGCTCCATGCGCCGCTGCCTGGGACGCCAGCCGCGTTGGATGGGCGCGAGACTGGTGTCTTCCTTAACGCGCGTATTCAGAATGTACGTCATAGCGAACATCCTTCGTTTGACTTGGTCAAGATCCCCTGCCGGGCTGAACCTCTCCTAAATCCGCCCCAAGGTTGCGAATACAGGCTGGTGATAGGACAGCGCGCGGAAAGGCGCTGTGACATTTGCCACAGGCCCGGCGGCAGCGACGCGGCTTGCGCCAGGCACCGCCCTTGCTGCCTCAAGGCCATTCCTCTGCCGCAAAAGCGCCGCCGAGCTTTGCTCCCTTCCCGGCCGCATAGAGGCCAACTCAAGTCGAGGGATAAACGATGAGAAAGTACCTGGTTGCAGCTGTCATGATCGCGGCGTTCGCTTCGCCTGCTCTCGCCGAGGAGTTCTATGTCGGCTACGACGGCAAGCGATGCGAGATGTTCAGCCATAAGCCCGGAGACAAGATGAACCTGATCGGCACCTTCAAATCGAAGCACGACGCCGAGAAGGCCATGAAAGAGATGAAGCAGTGCAATAAGGGCTAAGCCCTGCGGCGCTCCAGCCTTAGAGGGGATCATTGCGAGAAGCCGGCATGCCGCAAAACTGCCGCTGAGCTTTGATCCCCTGTTCCCCGGCCCTTTTTCCGAGGCCGTGGGAGACCTTAGTGAGACGCCTTCTTTTCGCTGCCGTGTTGGCCCTGCTCGCCGTGTCGCAGGCGCGCGCCGATTTGCGCATCCTGGCGAGCCCCGGCGGCTATGTCAGCGACTACCTTCAGGCCTTCGCGCGGGTGCGGCAGTCCGGCGAGCGGGTGATCATCGATGGGCCTTGCCTCTCGGCCTGTACCCTCGTGCTCTCCACC
>DATBMX010000111.1:0-7933 GCA_036554625.1 Aestuariivirgaceae bacterium | reverse complement strand
ATTCTGGATCTGGATCTGGCTAGGCTAGGCCGCCAGCACGGCTCTGACGCAATGTGAGCCGTCATTCCTTTACCCTCCCTCGCCTGCGGGGGAGGGCGGGGTGAGGGTGCCTGTGGAATCGCGGCGTTTCCTGTTGCTCCTCCTGTCGTGCAGTTCTATTGAACCAGGAGTGAGTGAGGCCCGACGCGATGCGCAAGAATTACAATTGCCTCAAATGTCCCGGCTATTGCTGCTCCTACCCCGCGGTGACCGTGACAAAGCGCGATCTCGAGCGGCTCGCTAAGCATTTCGGCATGACGCCGCACGCCTTCCAGCTCAAATATTTGCGAACTGGCCATGGTTACAAGCGGATCATGCGCCGCAAGAAGGACAAGCACTTCGGCAAGATCTGCCAGTTCTTCGACACCGAGGCGCGCCGCTGCACCATCTATAAGGCACGGCCGGCGGTGTGCCGGGAATATCCCGGCGCATCAAACTGCGGCTATTACGATTTCCTGCGCTTCGAGCGCGATGCGCAGAACGACAAGACTTTTGTGTCGACGACCCACCACGGGTAGAAGCAGGTCGTCCAAAATTTGGCAGCCTTGATAACCACCTGAGCCGGTCCCATCTCCGCAGGCCTTCCATGTGGATGGCGGACGAGTCGCCGATTGCCCATGTTCACGTTTTGGTCTAGTTCTTGTCCATGGCGGAAAGCAAGAAAATCATCTCGATCCGAGGCGCTCGCGAGCACAATCTGAAGAACATCTCGCTCGAGCTGCCGCGCGACCGGCTGATCGTCTTCACAGGACTGTCGGGCTCCGGCAAGTCTTCGCTTGCCTTCGACACGATCTATGCTGAAGGCCAGCGGCGCTATGTGGAGTCGCTCTCGGCCTACGCGCGCCAATTCCTCGAGATGATGCAGAAGCCCGATGTCGACCAGATCGACGGCCTGTCGCCGGCCATCTCCATCGAGCAGAAGACAACCTCTCGCAACCCGCGATCGACCGTGGGCACGGTTACCGAAGTCTATGACTATCTGCGTCTTCTCTTTGCGCGCGTCGGCGTGCCCTATTCGCCGGCGACCGGCCTGCCCATCGAGAGCCAGACCGTCACGCAGATGGTCGACCGGGTGATGGAGCTTTCCGAAGGCACGCGGCTCTATCTGCTGGCCCCGGTCATCCGCGGGCGCAAGGGCGAATATCGCAAGGAATTCGCCGAGCTGCAGAAAAAAGGCTTTCAGCGCGTGAAGGTCGATGGCGAATTCCACGAGATCGACCAGGCGCCCGCCCTCGACAAGAAATTCAAACATGACATCGACGTGGTGGTCGATCGCATCATCGTGCGCCCCGACATGGCGACGCGGCTTGCCGATTCCTTCGAGACGGCCCTGAAGCTCGCCGACGGAATCGCGGTTGCCGAGTTCGCCGACGAGAAGGACGACAGGGGCGCCCCCCGGCGGCTGATTTTCTCGGAGAAATTCGCCTGCCCAGTGTCGGGCTTCACGATCGAGGAGATCGAGCCGCGGCTTTTCTCCTTCAACAACCCCTTCGGTGCATGCCCGGCCTGTGGCGGTCTCGGCACGGAGCTGCATTTCGAGGCCGATCTCGTGGTGCCTGATCCGACGTTGTCCATGCGTGACGGCGCGATTCAGCCCTGGGCCAAGTCGGGCTCCGCGTCGCCCTATTACATGCAGACCCTGGAGGCGCTCGCCAAGCACTATCGCGTTTCGATGTCCACGCCCTGGGAGAAACTGCCGAAAAAGGCACGCGACGGCATTCTCTTCGGCACCGGCGATGAGGAAGTCCTCATCACCTATGACGACGGGGTGCGTACGTACAAGACGCGCAAGACCTTCGAAGGCGTTATCGGCAATATCGAGCGGCGCTGGCGGGAGACCGATTCCGAGTGGATGCGCGAGGAGCTGTCGCGCTACCAGTCCGATCGGCCGTGCGAGGCCTGCGGCGGCTATCGGCTCAAGCCTCAGGCCTTGGCGGTGAAAGTGGGCGGGCTCCACATCGGCAAGGTGACCGACATGTCGATCACCGGCGCCCGCCAATGGTTCGAGGCGCTTGTCGCGATGCTCAAACCAAAAGAGCGGGAGATTGCGGGGCCTATTCTCAAGGAAATTCGCGAGCGGCTGAAGTTCCTCGTTGACGTCGGTCTCGATTATCTGTCGCTGTCGCGCACCTCGGGCACGCTGTCCGGCGGCGAGAGCCAGCGCATCAGGCTCGCCTCGCAGATCGGCTCAGGCCTCACGGGGGTTCTTTATGTGCTCGACGAACCTTCAATCGGCCTGCACCAGCGCGACAACGCGCGTCTTCTCGAAACGCTGACGCGGCTTAAGGATCTCGGCAACACCGTCATCGTGGTCGAGCATGACGAAGATGCGATCCGCACGGCGGATCACGTGGTCGACATCGGGCCGGGCGCGGGCGTGCATGGCGGCGAAATAGTGGCGCAAGGCACGCCCGAGCAGATCATGGCGAGTCCTGCCTCGCTCACCGGCCAGTATCTCGTCGGTCTGCAGCAGATTCCCTTGCCCAAGCGCCGGCGCCAGCCGGAGCCCGGCCGCGTCATCTCGGTGAAGGGCGCGAGAGCCAACAATCTGAAGAACATCTCGGCGGAGATTCCCATAGGGCTTTTCACCTGCGTCACCGGCGTGTCGGGCGGCGGCAAGTCGACCCTCCTGATCGACACCGTGTATCGCGCCGCCGCGCGCAAGCTGATGGGCTCGCGCGACCAGCCATTGGCTCATGACCGCATCGACGGTCTGCAGTTTCTCGACAAGATCATCGACATCGACCAGAGCCCCATCGGGCGCACGCCGCGCTCGAACCCGGCGACCTACACCGGCGCCTTCACGCCCATCCGCGACTGGTTCGCCGGGCTGCCGGAGGCCAAGGCGCGGGGATACGGACCCGGGCGGTTTTCCTTCAACGTCAAAGGCGGGCGCTGCGAGGCGTGCCAGGGCGACGGCGTTCTCAAGATCGAGATGCACTTCCTGCCCGATGTTTATGTCACCTGCGATGAATGCCACGGCAAGCGCTACAATCGCGAGACGCTGGAGATCAGGTTCAAGGACAAGTCCATCGCCGACGTTCTCGACATGACGGTTTCAGAAGGTGCGGAGTTCTTCCGCGCCGTGCCGGCAGTGCGAGACAAGCTCGAGACGCTGGAGCGCGTTGGCCTCGGCTATATCCACATCGGCCAGCAGGCCACCACGCTCTCGGGCGGCGAGGCGCAGCGCGTGAAGCTTGCCAAGGAACTGTCGCGGCGCGCCACGGGGCGCACCATTTATCTGCTCGACGAGCCGACGACGGGGCTTCACTTTCACGATGTGAAGAAGCTCCTGGACGTGCTGCACGAGCTCGTCGATCAGGGCAATACGGTCGTCGTAATCGAGCATAATCTCGAGGTGATCAAGACTGCCGACTGGATCATCGACCTGGGGCCCGAGGGGGGCGACCGCGGCGGCGAGATCGTCTTCGCCGGGACGCCGGAAGACATCGTCAGGGAGCCCAAG
Source organism: Aestuariivirgaceae bacterium (assembly GCA_036554625.1). Lineage (GTDB taxonomy): Bacteria > Pseudomonadota > Alphaproteobacteria > Rhizobiales > Aestuariivirgaceae > DATBLQ01. Next base: position 4,428 of record DATBMX010000111.1, on the reverse strand, counting down.
AGCTATACGGGACAGTTCCTGAAAGAGGTTCTGCGCCGCGGACGACGATCAGAACGAAGGAGCGAGGCGGCGGAGTAGAGGGCACGCACTCTCGCAGTTCGTCCTGCGCGGACTTGATCCGCGCATCTGCACGCGACGGGAGATGTCCGGTCGAGCCAGACAGCCGGCCATGACCTCAATCGGCTTTGCGCCTAACATAGCGGCCGGGCGCGTCTTCGATTGCGCGAAACCGTCCGCCGCCCAGCGCGCGCGCCTTGACCCGTCTGCCGGAATATCGATCGAGCCATGCGAGCCAGTCGGTCCACCAGGAGCCCGGATGCTCCTTGGCGTCCGACCACCATTCCTCGAGCGTCGGCGCGCCGTCCTCATTCGTCCAATATTGATACTTCTGCGCTGCGGGCGGATTCACGACGCCGGCGATGTGTCCGGAGGCGGCGACGACCAGCCGCACGGGCCCGCCAAAGAAAAGCCCGAGCCTGAAGACAGATGCGAGCGGTGAAATGTGATCATCCTTGGTGGCGAGATTGTAGACGGGACGCTTGACCTTGCGCAGATCGAGCCGCACGCCGTCGAGCGTCATCTGCCCTTTCGACAGCCTGTTGTGGAGATAGCATTCGCGCAGATAGAAACTGTGCACATTGGCGGGCATGCATGTGCCGTCGGAGTTCCAGTAAAGGAGGTCAAAGGCCATCGGATCCTTGCCGAGCAGATAATTGTTTATGACATAGGACCAGATGAGATCGTTCGAGCGCAGGAGATTGAAGGCGTCCGCCATGCGCCGGCCGGGGAGATAGCCTTTCTCCGCCATGCGCGCCTCGATCCATCTCACCTGCTCTTCGTCGACATAGACCCTGAGATCGCCCGCCTTCTCGAAATCGACCTGCGCGGCGAGGAAGGTCGCGGCATTCACGCGCTCATCACCTTTCTGCGCCATATAGGCGAGCGAAGCGGCGACCAGCGTGCCGCCGACGCAATAGCCCACGACATTCGCCTTCTTCTGGCGCGTGGCCTTGAGCGTCACGTCGAGAGCCGCGAGAAAACCCTGTTTCATGTAGTCGGCAAAGGTCTTGTGCGCCTGCGTCTCGTCCGGATTGATCCAGGACACGACGAAGACAGTGAGGCCCTGCGCCACGGCCCAGCGGATCAGCGACTTCTTCTCGTTCAAATCGAGTATGTAATATTTGTTGATCCATGGCGGCACGATGAGGAGGGGAACCTCGCGCACCTTCTCCGTCGTGGGCTCATACTGGATAAGCTGGAAAACATCGTTTTCGAAAATCACCTTGCCGGGCGTGGTGGCGAGATTGCGTCCCACCTCGAAAGGCCTTGCATCGACCTGCGAGATGCGCAGGCGCCCGCCGCCCGCCTCCAGATCGCGCTCCAGCCGTTCGAGCCCGTCGACGAGATTCCGGCCGTTCGTCGCAAGCATCAGCTTGAGCACTTCGGGGTTGGTCAGAGCGAAATTCGAAGGCGAAAGCGCGTTCATGATCTGCTCGACATAGAAGCGCGCCTTGAGGCGCGTATGCTCGTCGAGCTCGTCCGCATCGCGCACGAGGTCCTTCGACCAGTTGGCGGTGATGAGATAGGACTGCTTGAGGAAGTCGAACACGGGGTTGCTGTCCCAATCGGGATCCTTGAAGCGCTTGTCGCCCCGCTCCGGCGTCGCCACCGGCGGCATCGTTTCGCCCTGCAGGCGGAGCCAGAATTGCTCCCACAGCCGCGCATAGGCTTGCCACAGTCGCAGATTCGCCTGCGCCAGCTTCTGCGGATTGGCGAAATAGACGCGCGCAAGGTCGCTGAAGGTGCGGATCACGACATCGAACGGCGTGACCTGCGCTTCCCATTCCTTCCGCGCGCCATTGGGCCGGCCCGCCATCAGCGTGGCGATGCGGGCACCGGTTTCGAGCGCCCGGGCCATGTTGCGCGAGAGCTCGATCGGATCGGAGAGCCGAAAGTCGATCAGTCCTGGTGTACGGGCGTCCATGGCACGCAACTCGTTACTCACGCTTAACTTTTACAGCCTCGGGAGCCTCGTCCAAACTCCTTTAAGGTTCGGTTGAAAAGGACGCCGGCTGCAGTCATAAGATGCGGGTCCTGACGTCGCTACGGGGGCATCGGCGAAAATCATGACGAGACCATTAAGATTGGGACTGGCGGGCCTTGGCACGGTCGGCACGGGCGTTCTTGACGCACTGCAAAAACACGGGACTTCCATAGCTTTGCGGGCGAGACCCATCGAGCTCGTGGCGGTGTCCGCCCGCGATTCGCAGAAGCCCCGCGGCCGCCACGATTTGAGCAGCTTGGAATGGATTAACGATGCTGTGAAACTCGCCTCTTCGCCGGGCATCGACGTCTTCGTCGAGCTCATCGGCGGGGAGGGCGATCCGGCCAAGGCCGCCGTCGAGACGGCACTCACGGCAGGCAAGCATGTGGTCACCGCCAACAAGGCGCTGCTAGCCCATCATGGCGCCCATCTCGCGCGCCTCGCCGACAAGCACGGGGTGGGTCTTTATTTCGAAGCGGCGGTCGCGGGGGGCATTCCCATCGTGAAGACCATGCGCGAGAGCCTTGCCGGCAATGGCGTCAAGCGCGTTTCCGGCATTCTCAACGGCACCTGCAATTACATCCTGACCAAGATGACGACGGAAGCGCGCGAATTCGCCGATGTGCTGAAGGAGGCTCAGCTCCTCGGCTATGCCGAAGCCGACCCGACCTTCGACGTCGGCGGCTTCGACACGGCGCACAAGCTCGCCATTCTCACTGCCTTGGCCTTCGGCACCGAGCCGAGCCTCGATTCGATCTATATCGAGGGCATCGAGAACATCACGCGCGACGACATTCGCAATGCCGACGATCTGGGCTACAAGATCAAGCTTTTGGGTGTGGCGCTCGAAACGGAAGACGGCATCGAGCAGCGCGTGCATCCGACGCTCGTCAAGAAAGGCTCGCCCATGGCTGACGTTGACGGCGTGTTCAACGCCGTCTCGGTGAAAGCCGATTTCGCCGGCGATCTCATGCTGGAGGGGCGTGGCGCAGGGGCCCATCCGACGGCGGCGAGCGTGCTCTCCGACGTCTGCGACATAGCGCAAGGAAACAGGCTTCCCGCTTTCGGCGTGCCCGCTGGCGATCTCAAACCCTACCGCCAGGCGAGTCTCAAGGCCCATGAGGGCGGCTATTACGTGGCGCTCGAGCTGTTCGACAGGCCGGGGTCCGTCGCCGGAATCGCCAACCGGTTGGCCGAGCAGAAAATTTCTATCGAGAGCATCGTCCAGCGCGCGCCGCAGTCGGAGCACGCGACGGCGCCCTTCATCCTGATCACCCATGACACGCTGGAAAGCGCCATGCGCAAGGCGCTTGAAAATATCGAGGCCGACGGCCACGTGGCGAAATCGCCGCGCATGATCCGCATCGAGCGCGTGTAAAAAATGACAGGAGCATGAAGAAAGTCCTTGACAGCGTGACGCTGCCCGGGCATGTATTCGCCACGCTCGAGAAGTGGGCGACCAATCCGACAAGCAAATGCTTCTCAACTCGTCATTCCGGCGAAAGCCGGAATGGCGAGGGAGAGAACCGCGTCAGTTGAAGAACGCCACGCCGGTGAAGACAAGACTGCCGCCCTGGTCTAAGAAACATGCCAATATCCGGAGATCCTCATGCTCAACCGCATGCTGACCATCGAAATCGCCCGCGTGACGGAGGCGGCGGCGATTGCGGCGGCGCGCTGGCGCGGCCGGGGCGATGAAAAGGCGGCCGACCAGGCCGCCGTCGACGCCATGCGGCATGCGCTCAACCAGATCATGCTGGTGGACGGCCTTGTGGTGATCGGCGAGGGCGAGCGCGACGAGGCCCCCATGCTCTATATCGGCGAGAAGGTGGGGGGCGGCGGCAGCCAGCACATCGACGTCGCCCTCGACCCTCTGGAGGGCACCACCCTGTGCGCCAAGGCCATGCCGAACGCCATCGCCGTCATTGCCATGGCCGAGGCCGGCAGTCTTCTTCACGCTCCCGACACCTATATGGACAAGATCGCCATCGGCGGCGGCTTTCCGGAAGGAATCGTCGACCTCGATCGGCCACCGGAGGAAAACATTGCCGCCCTTGCCAGGGCGAAGGGCGTGAAGCCGAGCGAGATCCGCGCCTGCATTCTGGACCGGCCCCGGCATGCCGAGCTGATTGCCGCCGTTCGCAAGACGGGCGCTGCAATCACCCTCATCACCGACGGCGACGTGGCAGGCGTGATCCATGCGACCAATCCTGAGGAAACCGGGATCGACATCTATCTCGGCATCGGCGGCGCGCCGGAGGGCGTTCTGGCCGCGGCCGCGTTGCGCTGCACCGGGGGCCAGATGCAGGGGCGGCTGCAGACCAAGAATGCCGAGCAGAAGGCGAGGGCGGCGAAGATGGGCATTACGGATTTCGACCGCAAGC
>DATBMX010000101.1:0-2928 GCA_036554625.1 Aestuariivirgaceae bacterium | reverse complement strand
TTTTGAACGGGTCCGCTGGCGGCGATGGCGATCACGCTTCGATCATGGCCGGCGAGATCCGGATGGCCGAGCGCAACGTCGCGCACTTCGATCTTCGCATGGCCTTCCCCCTTGTATCCTTCGGTCAGGATAAGATCGCAGGGCGTCATCCTGGCGAGAATCTCCTGAAGCCGCGGCTCAGGCTCTCCCTTGAGTTCATGCACGAGGGCCCAGCGCCTGGCCGAAACGACGGCGACCTCGCCGGCGCCTGCCTGCCGGTGGCGCCAGCTGTCGCGGCCCTCCTGATCGAGATCGAAGCCGTGATGCGCATGTTTGACGGTCGAAACGCGGTATCCGCGCGCGCAGAGTTCTTTGACGAGCCGCTCGACCAGCGTTGTCTTGCCCGAATTCTTGTAGCCCGCAATGCCGAGAAGCCTTGTGCTCACGAGTTTAATCTGCTCAGGAGCGCCTCCGCCTCCCTGAGATCCCTTGGCCTGTTGGCATTGAAGAACGGATCGACTGGATCCACCTCGAATTCCGCCACGGCAAGCTTGTGCCGCCCCGTCCAGTCGTCCACCTTGCGCACGCCGGATGCGAGCGCCTGGCGCAAGTCGTCCTTTAGTCTCGTGGGCCAGAGGCCGATCACTGGATGGCTCTGACCCGCAGAGGCTGCGACGGCAAGATCGCAATGGCTCATTTCTGCTGCCTCGACGAGCCGCGCCACCAGATCGCGCGGCAGGAAAGGCGTGTCCGTCGCCGCGGTGACGATGGCGGCAAAGCCGTGAAGCGATGCCCAGTCGACTCCGGCGAGCACCCCGGCAAGCGGTCCGGCCGATCCCGGAATACTATCCGCGACGATGGGAAGCCCATAGGCGGCAAAGCGCGACGGCTCGCCATTGGCATTGATGATCAGCGCCTGCGTCTGTGGCATGAGCCTTTCGATCACATGGCCCAGAATGGGCCTTCCACCGACCTCGAGCTGCCCCTTGTCGCCCCCTCCCATGCGCCGCGCGAGCCCGCCGGCAAGGATCACGCCCGCGATTCGGTCAATCATCCTCGCGTGCGCCTTTTCGCAAATATTTCTGGTGCTCTTCATCCACCTGGCGCGGATCGGTGTCGAAGATGATGCGATCCTCGCCCGACAAGGCGACGAAGCGCCGCCCCCGTGCCCTCCCGATAAGGGTGAGCCTGGCGCGCCGTGCAAGCTCGACGCCCGACGCCGTGAACCCCGAGCGCGACACCAAAATGGGAATCCTCATCTGCACGCATTTGATGACCATCTCCGACGTGAGCCGCCCCGTCGTGTAGAAAATTTTATCCTGGGGTTCGACCTCGTTGATGGCCATCCAGCCCGCGATCTTGTCGGCCGCATTGTGGCGCCCGACGTCTTCCAGATAGACGAGCACCCTGTCCTCTTGCGCCAGCACGCAACCGTGAATGGCGCCAGCCTTGAGATAGAGCGAAGGCGTGAGATTGATCGTCTTCATCAGCCTGTAGAGCCAGGTTGTTCTGATCCGGGCCGACGTCGACAGCTCCGCCTGATCGAAGCTTTCCATGAGTTCGCCGAACATAGTGCCCTGCGCGCAGCCCGACGTCTGGATGCGTTTTTTCAGGCGCTCCTCGAAATTCGTCTCCTCCTTCGTCCGCACGACGACGACGCTAAGATCATCGTCGTAGTCGACGGCGGTGATGTCTCTGGCATGGCTGAGCATGCCCTGGTTGAGGAGATAGCCGACCCCCAGCCAGTCGGGATGATCGCCGATGGTCATCGCCGTCACGATCTCCTGGGAATTGAGGAAGATCGTCACCGGGCGCTCGGTGACCACGAACTGCTCGATCGTCTTGCCTTCCTGATCGATTCCCGGAACCGCCTGCGCCAGTCTCGGATCCTCGGGCTCCGGCGCAACGGCGAATTCCTGGACGGAGGATTTAAGCATTCGCTGCCCGGCCCGGCTCATAGATGCGCTGTGGCGGAAGATGCACCCTGATCTCGTCGCCGACGCGGATCGAGCCCTCTTTTTCAACCCATCCCGTAACGCCCCGTCGGTGCTGCGCCGCGGCGATGAATTTCTCTCCATGGCCCGGGTGATGGAGTTCGATCGCTTCCGCCGGATAGCGGCACGGCGCGTTCTCCGTATCGACCACGAGCGCAGCACCGCTCGCGAACATGAGCCGCGTCGAGCCGGGGAGCAGGGTGAGCTGCGGAATGCCCGAGATCATGAGATTGGCGCCCACCCACTCCGGCTTGACCTCGGGCAGCGACATGGCTTCCGCGATCAGCTTGAGCTCTTCGCACGAAAGGATCGAGACCTGTCGCGTGTTGCGGATAGGCGTGTTCTTGGCATATTGCCTTCTCACCCGAACGTCTGCCGGCCGCGTAAGTCCCGAATGGCAGTCGCCTTCGAAGCCGGCAAAAGTCACCTGCACTTTATCGATGCACGACTTCTCGACGCCAATGCTTCGATCGGGGCTTACGAGCAGTGCCTCGACGCGGCCCAGGATTTTGCTTGGCGCGAGAAGGGTCATGCCTCACCTCAGTCCGCCGCAGCGAGTTTGCGGCTTTTGACCGCTTCGACCTTCACCGCGCAGAACTTGTATTCGGGAATTTTCCCGAATGGATCGAGCTTGGGGTTGGTCAGCAAATTGGCGGCGGCTTCGACATAGGCGAAGGGTATGAAAACCACATTCTCGGGGACTGCGCCGTCGGCGCGCGCCTGCAGCTCCACCATGCCACGGCGCGAGGTGACCCGCACCATGTCTCCGGGCTTGATCCCGAGCCGTGCAATGGTTGCCGGGTTGAGCTGTGCAGTGGGCGCGGGTTCGAGCGCATCGAGACTGGCGGCGCGGCGCGTCATCGCCCCCGTATGCCAGTGTTCGAGCTGCCGGCCCGTTGACAGAATATAGGGATAGTCCCGGTCGGGCAGCTCGTCCGGCTGTATGACCTCGGCC
>DATBMX010000100.1:0-4027 GCA_036554625.1 Aestuariivirgaceae bacterium | reverse complement strand
TCTTGCGGTGTACGGGTAAAAGCTATTGCGTCCTTGGTCGAAGGAACGAGATTGGCATGGCCTTCGACCTCGATGCCCTGGTCCTTGTCCTCAGGACCGTCCACCTTGTCGCGGGCTCTCGATATCGCATTTGCTGCCTTGCGGGCCTCTTCTCCCATCTCATAGAGCTGCGATCTCGCCATGCCCATGTGATAGGCTTCGACAGCCAAGATTCCGGCCGCCGCCTGCAAGAATTCCTTCTTCTTGATCAAGGGCGCAGCGCCCGCATAGGCCGTGACGCCCACATCCTCAAACAGCATTCCCCCGAGCAGGAATGTCATGTCGTTCTCGAAAGCGTCGAAATTTTCACCGAGGCCGGCTGTCTTGGCGGCCATTTTGAATCCGGTTTCGAAATCAATCGCCGGGCGGCTGACGGCAGCATCGCCGAGTGTTTTGCGGTAGTATCGTACGTGCGCAAGCTCGTTCTGCGCCAGTTCCTCGCCAAATTGCCGGATCGCTTCGCTCTTGAACTTGACGGCATGACCGCCGGTGACCTCGCCGGGATCGGAGCCGGCATCCTCGGCGCTAATACCGTTGCCGGTTGTTCCGCGAAGGTAATATTCAGTCTCCATATATTCGAGATTCAGGGCGAACTGAAAAATATCCTCATCGGAAATTTCCGATTGTGCAAAAGCTGGCGCGCTTGCAAAGGCGGTCGAACCGACAAGTCCGGCCGCTCCGAATTGCAAGGCACGGCGGCGGGAGAGAATAAGACGTTCCATCACCAGTACCTCCAAAGTTGGAAGATGCGGAACATCCCATCGGATCAGCCGCGGAGAGGGTCCGCGAATCATTACCAACTCTGCTTATCGAGGGCGGTTCCCCTGGGTTGGTCAAGGGAGGGTGGACCCAAGCGTGCTGGTGCGGACGGAGGGAATCGAACCCTCACGGGGTTTCCCCCAACGGATTTTAAGTCCGTTGCGTCTACCGTTCCGCCACGTCCGCGATCCTCAAATTCCGGCTGCTTAGCAGATTGAATTGCACATTGCATTTTTCTCCGAAACTAAAGATACCCGCGCCAATCGCATCGAGCCGCCGGTTGCTCTATGGTTGGCCGAAAGCCAAGGAGGAAGACCCGATGCCCTTATACCTGACAAGGTTCAGCTACGCCCCAGCAACATGGGCCAAGCTCATTAAGAATCCCGAAGACCGCCGAGCGGCGGCCAAGGAGTACATCGAAGGGGTTGGCGGGAAGCTGCACGGTTTCTGGTACGCCTTCGGCGAACACGACGGATACACTTTGTGGGAAGCGCCCGACAATGTCTCGATGGCTGCAACGGCGCTCGCGATCGGCTCGGGCGGAGCGCTCAGCTCTATGCAGACGACCGTCCTTCTGACCATCGAGGAGGCGATGCAAGCCATGAAAAAGGCTTCATCGATTCGGTATCGGCCGCCGGGAGAGAAAGCCTGATACGCCCCGAGCCGCGTAGAGCCAGGAACGACGGTTCCGCGTTGATCTAGAAGTTGATGCGCAGGCCGACGGAGCTCGACAGGACGACGGGGCTATCGAGATCGAGCGACCCTGCCCCGGCAATATCGCCTTCGACATCGCCGAGGAACATGAGCTGCGTCTGCGTGAACAGCTCCACGGTCTCGGTCAGGGCGAACATGCTGCCGCCTTCGATGGCGGCGGCAAATACGGTGTCATCGCCATCGGCGACATCCACGTCACCGATGTCGTCGATGCTGACGTGGGCGAGGCCGGCGCCGATGCCAATATAGGGATGCCACCAGCCGAAGAACTCCATCTCAAAATCGAGCTTGGCCAACAGGGAGATTATGTCGAGCGAACCATCTACATCGATGCCGTCGACCTCGTCCGCATCGGTGCTGCTATAGGCAAATTCAACTTCGCCACGCAGATTGCCGCCGAAGCGGTGCCCAATGGCAGCGCCCCCGCGGAATCCATAGTCGAAGTCGATCTCGCCGTCGGTGTCAAAGGTGGTCAGCCCGGCCTCCGCCTCATAGTCGAGGTCGAAGATGCGATTGAGCCCACCGCTGACCGCCAGGTACCAGCCCGACATCTCAGGGGCAAAATCGGCTTCCGTTTCCGGTTCTAGATCAGCCGCGCCGGCTCCTGTCGCTCCCATCAGCAACCCGAGAACGAGGCAAGCCCCAGCTATTGTTCCTCGCATCGAGGATCCCTCAGCACCCCTGCCCATTTCGTCCCGCCGCAAACGTCCCGAGCCTTATGGGCGCACTATGGGCACGAACGCCCTTAGTCACAAGGGGGCTCGAAAATAACAACTCTCTTGTGGCGAAAGCGCTACACTCCCCCGTCAGCAGCCTATGCCTTCGCACCGTCGCGAATCGGCGGCGTAAAGGCCAGCCCCATGTCCCAAGGCAGATAAATCCAGGTGTCCTGGCTCACTTCCGTGATGAAAGTGTCCACCAGCGGCCGCCCTTCCGGCTTTGCATAGACAGTTGCGAAATGCGCCTTCGGCAGCATGGCTCGCACGGCGCGGGCCGTGGCGCCGGTATCGACAAGATCATCGACGATCAGAACCCTGGCGCCGCCGTCGAGTCGCGCGATCGAATCCCCAACCGTCTTCAGGACTTCAAGCTCGCCTTGCTTGTCGTAGTCATAGCTCGCGATGCACACCGTCTCTATGACGCGAATGCCGAGCTCGCGCGCAACGATCGCAGCCGGCACGAGGCCCCCGCGCGTGATGGCAACCACGGCCTCAAACGGGCCTTCCCCCGCGAGCCGCCACGCCAAGGCGCGCGAATCACGATGGAACTGATCCCAGGAGACGGGAAAGCTCTTCTGCTGTCTGTCGTTCATTCATCAATCCTGAACCCGTTCAACCTTATGCCCAGAAAATCTGCAAGTTCAACTTTGACGACAGGCCTGGCCCCGGGCGGGGCCAATCCAAAGGCTCAAAATCGCCAAAGCCGGTAAACGCTTGCTTCACATTTCTTAGCGAAACTGTAACGACCCCCATGAGTGCTCAGGAGCGCCCGTTCCATGACTGAAACTCCCGCTTCACTCCTCGAACTCGCGAAGATTCTCCAGCTCGCGTCGGTCGAATGGATGGCGGCATCGGTTCCGGACGCCAGGATCATCGAGATCACGCCGTGCCTTGCCGAAAGGTGGCGCGTGACGCGCGAGGAAATCATCGGGCAGACGCTTGCCAAATACGGCAAGGGCAAGCTTTCCGCCCGCCATGTCACGGACGAAACCAATGATGCGGGCCAGAACGCCCCGACTCGGGTCGAGGTCACCTATTCTCCGCCTGCCGGCGCTCCGAAGCATGCGCGATTCAGCGCCCAGCTGATGAAGGCCGACGGCAAGGAAGTCATGCTTCTCATCGGCCAGAGCTCGCGTGCCGCATTGGCGGCAGAAACGCGCGATGTCGAAAGAAGGCTGCAGCTTGCATTGAGAAGCGGAGGCTATGCGCTGTGGGACTATGACTACAGCACCGGCGTGTCCAATCTGTCGCCCGAAGTCTACGAGATGCTAAGCTTCCCCGTTGGCGATTCGTCCTTGAACTTCAAGACGTGGAACGAGCGCGTCCATCCCGACGACGTGAACAAGACGATCGATCATTCCCTCGCGCACTCCGGCAACAATGTCGATCAGTGGCAGACGAAATACCGCGTCCGCACGCGAGATGAAAAGTATATATGGGTCGAAGTCATCGCAGGTGTCGTGCGCGATCCAATCGACGGGAAGCCCACCAAGACCATCGGCCTTGCGCGCAATATCAGCGAGCAGATGAATGCCTTCGAGCGCCTGCGGTTCTCGGAACGAAACCTTCGCCGTTCGCAGGCCGCCGCTCGCCTCGGCAGCTGGGCCTACAAAGTCGATACCGGCATCGTGAAGCTTTCCGAAGAAATGATGGAGCTGTTCGGGATTGCCGACACCGTCCTGCCGCCCTCTCTCACCCTGCTCGAGAGCTATATGGATGCGGAAGATCAGGAAAAATGGCGCGAGGCTCTTGAACTCGCCAAGATCGGCCGCAATGTGCCCAATCTGGAATTCATG
>DATBMX010000498.1:0-2643 GCA_036554625.1 Aestuariivirgaceae bacterium | reverse complement strand
CAATCAGCTCCGTGACATGGTGATGAGGCGGGCGCTTTCCGGCAAGCTTGACCGCTATGTCGCGGGCGGCCTCGGCAACGCCGAGATAGACGGAGTAGATCAGGGGAAAGGCGATCGTCGCGATAATCTGATACAGGAGATGCCATTCGCCGGCGGTGCGCTTCAACACGACAGCCGTCTCGGGAATGATGTGACCCTCGATCAAGACGTCGTGCGAGCCGGTGGCGCGCATTCCGAGCGTCCTCCAATTGTCGAGAACCTTGACATGGGGGGAGTTCATGGGAACGCCAAAGTGAAGGACCGCGTCGGGTTCACCTTCTTTGCGGAGAACGGCGCCGGTCATGAGCAAGGCGCCGATGGGAGCGGAGGAGGTGAAGACCTTGCGCGCCGTGATCCTGTAACCGTTTTCGACAGGCTCGGCCGTGCCAGACCCGGCGATCCAGTCCGAGCCGCCGCTGGAGAGCAGAATGATCCGCTCGGATGCGACGCGCTTGAGCAGGGGCTCGACCACCTTCGCATTCTGGTGGCGCCAGCGCCAGGCCGGAATCGCCACTTGATGGGTATGCATCGAAAAGGCAAGCGCGGTCGAGCTGCAATAGCGGGCAAGGATGCGGAGCATCTCCGCCAGATCATCCACCGTTGCACCCGCTCCCCCGAGCTCGCGGGGGACGCCCGCTTCAACCAAACCGCTCGAGCGCAGCAGCTCGAAATTCTCAGCAACAAAGCTGTCGGTCTCGTCGCAGTGTTCGGCGCGCGAGGCGAAGACCCCGCCAAGCTCCTCTGCGATGGCGAGGATCGATCGAGACTCGGCGGAAGAAGCCATTACGTTCATGACGCAACTCCGGTGTTTGACTGTTGACCGATCATCGCCATTTTCGGAGTTCGGTCTAGTATAGAATGTGTACTGGACCGTCGAGCGGGCTCGCAGCTAGATGTGGGCCAGTCAGAAAAGGGAGGAAGCATCGTGGAAGATCAAGAGGGCTACGGGCAATTCTGCCCTGTCGCGATGGCAGCGGAGGTCCTGTGCTCGCGATGGACTTTGCTCATTGTCCGTGAGCTTCTGTGCGGGAGCACGCGCTTCAATGATCTGCGGCGCGGCGTGCCGCGCATGTCGCCGACGCTTCTATCGAAGCGTCTGAAGGAGCTGGAGAATGCCGGCATCATTGAGACTGTCTCAAAAAGGGGGGCGAGAGGCGTCGACTATCTTCTGACTCAAGCGGGACGAGATCTCGAGCCGATCGTGCTGGGGCTCGGCCGCTGGGGACAGTGCTGGGTCGGTTCGCAGCTGTCGCCTGCAAACCTCGATCCGTCACTTCTCATGTGGGACATGCGCCGGCGGCTCAACCCTGATCCGTTGCCGCGCCAACGCTGCACTCTCAAGTTCAGTTTTGTCGACGCCAAGGAAGGGCAAAAGGATTGGTGGCTCGTGATTGATGCCGGCAAGGTCGACCTTTGCGGCTTCGATCCAGGACATGAGATCGATCTCTATGTCACCGCACCGGTGAGAACATTGACGGCCATCTGGATGGGCCTGAGTTCGGTCCGTCAGGAGGTCGACGGGGGCAGGCTCGAGCTCCTCGGGGACCGGGTGGTGGCGGGGTCGATGCAGCTCTGGCTTGGACTTAGCGCCTTTGCCGGCGACAAGCGCCTCGCCGCCTAAGATTCTTCCTCCGCAGGAATGCGCGCCTCGGGCTCGTAGAGAAAGCATTCCACCTCGGTGCCCTCGGGCAGGCGTGTGGTCGCGGGCGGCCGCTTGGGGCAAATTTCCATCACCTTGGGACAGCGCGGGTGGAAGCGGCAGCCGCTTGGGATGGCGTCCTGTCCCGCCTGGTCTCCCTTGAGGACAATTCGCTCTCGGCGCTGCCGGAGATCGGAATCGAGCACGGCCGAGACCAGCGCCTGGGTATAGGGATGACGAGGTGCTGAGAACACGCGCTCGCCCGGTCCACGTTCGACGACGCGTCCGAGATACATGACGGCAATCTCGTCGCTCATGTGCTCGATGACGGAAAGATCGTGAGAGATGAAAACATAGGACAGCCCCAGTTTCTCCTTCAGATCGAGCAGCAGATTGAGCACCTGCGACTGGATCGAAACATCGAGGGCCGAGACCGGCTCGTCGAGAACGATCAGCTTGGGATCGAGCGCAATGGCGCGCGCAATTCCGATGCGCTGACGCTGGCCACCAGAGAATTCATGAGGATAGCGGCGGGCGGCGAAGCGATCGAGACCCACCAATGAGAGTAGCCTGCGCACGCGCTCGCTGCGCTCGGCGCGGGTGCCGAGCCGGTGAACGGCAAGAGGTTCCGAGACGATGGCTTCAACGGTCATGCGCGGGTCGAGCGAGGCGTAGGGATCCTGAAAGACGATCTGCAGATCGCGCCGCCGCCGACGCAGGGCCGCGCCGCGCAGCGCCAAGAGATCCTCGCCCTCGAAATGAATCTCACCGGCGGTCGGGTCGATCAGGCGAAGCATGAGCCGGGCGAGTGTCGATTTTCCGCTTCCGGACTCGCCGACAATCCCCAGAGTGGCGCCGCGGGCGAGGGTGAGGCTCACGCCATCGACAGCGCGAACGGGCTCTCTGCCGTCGCGCGAAGGATAGTCCTTGACGAGGCCTTTCACTTCCAGAAGCGGCGTCATGGA
>DATBMX010000458.1:0-5199 GCA_036554625.1 Aestuariivirgaceae bacterium | reverse complement strand
GCATTGATGTGATCGCCGGTGGATCCCGGAACGCTCGCCTCGTATCCTACCAGCATCGCCTTATCCACGAGCGCGGCGGCGCGGCGCATCACTTCCACCTCATCGGCGGATTTGATCATGCGCGCATCCCAGAGGATCTTGCTTGCGTCTTCAAAGCTGTTCGTCGGCATCTCGCGAAACAGCGTCTCATGCTCGTCCACAGTGTAGAAGAAGCCCTGCTTCTCGACGCCGATCCTCCTGTTTGTCCCAAGGCCCAGCTGCTTCAGAACGTTCGCTGTGACGGTGGGAGGGTGATCCCAGTCATAAACTTTGGCAATCTTGCCGCACCACGAGAACTCGGGGGTGTTCAGCCATTCAAAGTCGCGCACAAGGAAAACCGGTTCGCCAAGGCGCGGAACGACGACACAGTGGTATTTATAGTAACCGGGCGTCTCATAGCCGATCACATACGTTATGTTTTCCGGTCCGCGGACGAGAAGCGCATCAAGGTCCAGGGCTGCCATGGAACGCTGCAGCAGATCATAGCGGCGAATGTACTCCTCAGGGGAAAAAGCAAGCCGCTCATGAAGAAGCATCGGCAGTTCGATGCCTGTCTCGGTGCGACGGGTGGAGCGCTGAAAGGTGACCTGATCCGTGTGCTGCGCCACATCGATAATTTGTCTGTCTTGCTGGAGCATCGTTGCCTAACCAGGGTTGGGGTTTGATGGACTTAGCGTTCTTGCGGGAGATGCAGTCTAATGAAGCGGCTCGGGATAGGGAACCACAGGCTTTGCGCTGCGCCACAGGGTTATACTTGTCACGCCGAAAGCTTCTTGATAGAGACACCGGCGGCCGAGCCTCCGGGAACGGCTTCCCTCACGAAGGGGGCGCATAGCTCAGTTGGTAGAGCAGCTGACTCTTAATCAGCGGGTCCAAGGTTCGAATCCTTGTGCGCCCACCAATCACGTCAAAGACATAGCTTCACCTACGAGTAGGAGGAGGTGGCCCAAGTTTGCCGCGGTGCCCCAAACAGCTTCGTCGTAAGCTGGTACGGTCCCGAGAGAGATACCATCATGGGCATTGTTTTGAAACGAGGAGATCATGGCCGGCACAGATCATGCTCATGGCGCGACCGCGCGAATGGTGAGCCGCATTGCGGGCATCGAGGTCATTCCCATTGCAGTCCCGGAGGCTGACCGCAACGATCTCGACGGTCTGGTTGAGACCGTTATCGTCAAGATTTTTGACGAAGACGGCCGATATGGCATTGGAGAGACCGATGCCCCTCCCAATGTAGTCAGGGCGTTCATAGAAGCCCCCACCTCTCATGCCTGGAGCCGCAACATCGGTGAAATCCTTGTCGGACAGGATCCGGTTGAAACCACTGCCTTGTGGCAGAAGCTATATGACGGAACCTTTTGGCATGGGCGGCGCGGCCTCGGCCTGCATGCCATTGGTGCAATCGACATTGCGCTTCATGATCTTGCTGCGAAGCAGCTTGGCATTCCCGTTTACAAGCTCATGGGCGGGGCACAGAGATCGCATCTTACCCCCTATTGCACGATTTATCCTGGTCTTGCCCATGGCCGAAGCTTAGGCGAGCTCATGAAAGAGATCGGCCGTCAATTCGACAGGGCCGTAGCCGCCGGTTTTCGCGCAGTGAAGATGGAGGTGCTGTTCTATGATCTGGTCAGCGACGCCGAGCTCGTTGAGTGTATCGGAAGCGGGCGCCGGATGTTGGGCGACAGCATTGTCATGGCGCTTGATTTCGGTTACCGCTGGAAGCGCTGGCATGATGCGCTGTGGTTGCTGCAGCGGGTAGCTGACTGCAATATCTATTTCGCAGAGGCCGCGCTGCAGCACGACGACCTGCAAGGCCATGCACGATTGTCCGAGGCAAGCCCGATACGTGTCTGCGGGGCGGAAGCAGCTGCCGGACGCTGTGAGATTCGCGAATGGATCGAGCGCGGGCGGGTAGCCGTGGTGCAGCCCAATATCAGCCGCTCCGGCGGATTCACCGAAATGAAGCGCATCTGTGATATGGCCGAGATGGCCGGCGTTGACGTAATCCCGCATGGATGGAAAACCGGCATTACGGCCGCGGCAGGCATGCATCTGCAGGCAGCCTGCGGCCAGGTGCCTCACTTTGAATTTGTCTCGCCGAATGTCTTCGACAGCCCCCTGCGGCGCGACCTCACGGCGCCAGAGCCATTGGTCAAGGATGGGCGCATTGAGCTCCCATCAGCACCGGGCCTCGGCGTCTCTCTCAACGAACGACTGATCGATAAGCTCAGAGTTGGCTAAGCTGCAGTCTGGTTTCTCCTGAACTTCAGCAATGTTTGCTCATTGAGAGTCACGCCAAGGCCCGGCGTCTCTGGAGCTCTAACTCGGCCGTCTGGACCGATTGGAAAGTGCTCATTGGTCAGCGCCCAGCGCAACGGGGATTCGCTCGTCGAATATTCGCAAGGCTCGTCATCCTGGTGCTGCGCGAGAAAGGCGAGGTTTGCCGCGATGGTAATGTTGGACTTGTATCCGTGCGTAACGATACGCTTGCCGAGAGACTTCGCCATCTCTGACAAACGCAACAGCTCGGTGATGCCGCCGACCATCGTCACGTCGGGCTGAGCAATGTCGATCTTGCCGGTTTCGAACATGTGCCGGTACTCCGCGCAGGTGGTTAGCCCGAGGTCCCCGCCACCGATCGGAACTCCGAAGCCTTGAAAGCGGGCATGGCCTTCCAAGTCGTCCAGCGGCAAGGGTGCCTCGACCCAGGCAAAGCCATGTTCCTTGAAGAGGGGCATCAGCGGCAGACCATCCTCCGCCCTCGTCCAGGCGGTCGCTGCGTCGACCATCAGCAACACATCCTGTCCGACATGCCGACGGGCCGTTGATATGAGCTTCGACGTCAGATCGAGGTCGTCGCGCCAGAACGGATCGGCTACGATCTTGATCGCCTTCAGCCCAAGGCGAAGACCACGATCGATGTTGGTCCTTACGGCATCCGGCGTGTCCCCCAATGGATAGACGGTGCCGTAGGCGAGCAGCCGGTCGCGCCTCTTCGTTCCCATGAGCGCGTGCAACGGCTTGCCAGAGGCCTTTCCGCGCAGGTCCCAAAGCGCAATGTCGATGGCGCTGATCGCATGAATGACAGCGCCGCGCCGCCCATAGTAGCTGGTGGCATCGTACATCTCGTCCCACAGATCCTCGACATTGCTCGCATCACGCCCGAGCAGCACGGCCTTGAGCCCCATGGCATGACTATGCGAGCGCTCGGCCTCGATGATCGCCCGAATGACGGAGGGAACGCTGTCGACTTCCGCTATGCCCGTCAGACCTTCGCTGGTGTGCAAACGAACGACGCAATTGTCGTAGGACCCATCGAAGGTAAGGCCCTGCCAGCCGGGCACTCGGAGCTCCACGACTTCGATTTTGGTGATCTTCATGCCCCTTTTCCCGATGCGGCAAAGGTCGTCTCCAGCGCATCGAGGAGATGGCCCTCCGCCAGGTTCCCTCGCAAGTGCTGCTCGACAAGATTGCCCGCCTTGTTTTGAAAGCCAAGGTAGCCAGCATAGCGTGGCCTGATCCAAGAGCCTTCCATTGTTGCGCGTGTGGCGGAGAACGTGTCTCCGAAACGGCCGTCAATCCCCGGATCGCTCCAGGCTTCGATTCGGGCCGGTTGACCATGATGATCGGCAAAAGAGAGCTGGGTCGCTGCTTTCGCTGCATAGCTTGCATAGGCGAACGCTATTTCAGGCAAGCGGCACGCTGCCGAGACCGCCAGGCCAGTGCCACCGATGGTGGATCCTCGCGGCGAGCACCCTGCAGCGCCCGGCAGGTCGGCGAAGCGAAGCGGCTCGCGGTGGTCCGGTTCTGCGTAGGTGGCATAGCAGTAGACTGCAGGACAGTAGACCAGTTCATCTCTCGCAAGCATGGCCTCATGGAGGGCGATGCTGTTCCAGTCGAAGATTTCAGGGGGGCAGAAATTTGTGAGAGAGCGCATGAGGCCCAAAGCCTCACGCAGGGCCTCCCTGTCGCAGATATCTCCTCCTGGTGAATTCGGCCAAGGATGGCCGAGCGACGCCATCAGCGTAAAAGCCGTCATAAGGCTGTGGACACCGGCAAAGCCGATGGCGAGCCGGCAGCCGCGCCGCTCGGCATGCTCTCCAAGTGCGAGCACGTCCTGCCAGCTGCGCGGCAGAGTGGCATCAATGGCGCGCATGAGATCAGGCCGATAAGCGGCCACCTGGCAAGCAGCATCGATCGGCACGGCGTAGATAGCATCGCCCCATCGATAAGTGGTGAGGGAGGGGCCGATGTAATCCCCCTCCTTCCCAGCGAGGTCGGAAAGATCCCGGAGGTATTTCTTTGCTCCGGCATCGCCCATGAATGGATGGTCGAGAACGATCAAGTCGTATTCCTCCGACAGGTCCTCGACCGACTGGAATTCGAAGCCAGCAAGCGGCCGCGCACTCCACTCGATTGCTATGGATGGGTGCTTTCTTCGAAACGCTTCCATTGTGCCGGTCAAAGGATCGATCGCGCGGCGATGCCCCCACGTCATGCCTCGCAATGTGACCAAAGCGACACTCCATTCCTTGACAGAATAATCAAGCGGTGAAAGTCTATCGCCTTACTTTTCACAGAAAATCCGGCATTGGGAAACTAACAAACAGGGCGCGAAGTGCCGGGCACTCGAATTCCAGCCCTGCGAGATAAAGGGAGAGTCTCGAACATGCTTCTGAGATCTATGGTTTCCGCCGTTGCGCTCGTCGCCGCGGCAACATTGTCGCTTCCGGCGTTCGCAGCCGCAGGCGATGAATGCGTGAAGGTGCTGGGATATGAATGGTCGGGCGAGAAGCAGTCCATGGATCCGGCAGACATGCATTCCGGTGACGATGCCTATCACACTTTCGCCGTGTATAACCGGCTTCTGGACGTGGACGACAATTTCAAGACAATTCCTGAGCTCGCGACGGAATGGTCGGTTTCGCCAGATGGCCGCACCTGGACCTTCAAATTGCGCGAGGGGGTGAAATTCCATTCCGGAAAGGATTTCACGTCGGCTGACGTAGTCTACACGTTCAAGCGCTTTTTCGATGAGTCTCTCGGCTCGGGAGCCAAGGCGGTGTTGGAGTTCCTCGATCCGGAGGGGATCAAGGCGGTCGACAAATATACGGTATCCTTCACTACGAAAGATCCGGTAGTCGAATTGCCGGTGCT
>DATBMX010000436.1:0-8649 GCA_036554625.1 Aestuariivirgaceae bacterium | reverse complement strand
CAATCATCCCCACGCCTGGCTGCTCGTCGCTCTCATCGTGCTGGGGGGTGCCGCGGCGCGTCATTTCCTCATGCGCCACGAGGTCGGCGATCCCCTGAACCGCATCGGCTGGACTCTCCCCATCGTCGCCGCCTGCCTGCTCCTTGCCGTCGTGATGACCGCCCCGGCGACGGAAGACGCAAGCGCACTTCCTAAAGTGAGCGATCATGCCGTGCTCGCGATCACCACGAAGCATTGCACCATGTGCCACGCGCAAAAGCCCTTGCATGAGGCGTTCACCGAGACGCCCAAGGGCATGCGGCTCGAATCAACCGACGATCTCCGCCGCCATGCCGATCTCGTCTACAAGCAGGCGGTCGCCACCGACGCCATGCCCATCGGCAATCAGACCGGCATGACGCCTGAAGAGCGCCGTCTGCTCGGCGTCTGGCTTCGGCAGAACCGCTGATGACTGGCAAGCTCTCGCTCGCCGAGGTCAATGCCATGGCGCGCCAAGACTTCATCGCCCGCTTCGGCGGCATCGCCGAGCACTCGCCCTGGGTTGCCGAAGCCGCCGCCGGAATGAGGCCATTCCATGACATGGCCGCCGTAGTCTCTGCCTTCGAGACGGCCGTCCGCGCCGCCCCTCGCGCGCGCCGGCTTGAGCTGCTGCGCGCCCATCCCGATCTCGCCGGCAGGGCCAAGGAGATCACGCAAGCCTCCCGCCGTGAGCAGCAGGGCGCCGGCCTCGACACCCTGACAGCCGAGGAATTTGCGCGCTTCACATCGCTCAACCGTCGCTATCGCAGCGCCTTCGGCTTTCCCTTCATCTTCGCCGTCAGGGGCGCAACCAAGCACCAGATTCTTGAAAGCTTCGAAAGACGCATCGAAAATTCTCCCGACGCGGAGTTCAAGACGGCGCTCGACAACGTCTGCGCGATCCTGCGTTTCAGGCTCGAGGACAGGGTTCAATCATGACGGCGTCGCGTGTGATCCAAGGTCGTCTCCTTTGCTTTCACCCGGATGGCGGCGGTCTCTATGAAGAGAAGGGTGCCGTCGCGATTTCGCCCCAGGGCCGCATCCTCTGGCGCGGCGATCGCTCCGATCTTCCCGCTCATCATCGCGGTGCGCCGGTCGATGATCACGGCAAATGCCTGGTGATGCCGGGCTTCGTCGATCCTCATATTCATTTCCCGCAATACCGCATTCTGGCGGCACCCGGGCACGATCTCATCGACTGGCTCCACCGCTTCACCTTTCCCGAGGAGGCCCGTTATGGCGACGAGCCGCACGCCCAAGCGGCGGCGCGGCGTTTTCTAGAGCGGCTCTTCGCCGCCGGCACGACCGCTGTCGTCGCCTTCTCATCCGTGCACAAGATCGCCGCCGACGTGCTCTTTGCCGCTGCCGAATCCCAGGGCATGGCGCTCGTTACCGGCAAGACCATGATGGATAGAAACGCCATCCCGGCGCTTCACGACGATCCTGAAACGAGCGCCCGCGACAGCGCCGATCTCCTGGATAAATGGCACGGACGGGGCAGGGCGCGCTATGCCGTTTCGCCGCGCTTTGCCATCACCTCGAGCGAAGCGCAGCTCGCCTTGGCGGGCGAGCTTCTCAAGGCGCATCCGGGCGTTTACTTGCAGACGCATCTCTCGGAGAGCTTGGCCGAGCTCGAGAAGGTGAAGCAGCTTTATACGGGAGCGCGCGACTATACCGCCGTCTATGAGAAGTTCGGTCTTCTCGGACCCACGAGCCTCTTCGCCCATGGCGTTCACCTTTCGGAAGACGAATGCCGCCGCTTGCATGACAACGGCGCCAAGGTGATACACTGCCCGACCTCCAACACCTTTCTCGGCTCTGGGCTCTTTTCGCTGGCGCTTTTGAGAAAAGAGAAAAGACCCGTGCCCGTGGGCGTGGCGACCGACGTGGGCGGCGGCACCAGCTATTCCATGCTCGCCACTATGGCGGAAGCCTACAAGATCGCCATGCTGCGCGGTCTGAAGCTTACGGCGCGCGAGCTTTTTTTCATGGCGACGCGCGGCAACGCATCCCTGCTTGATCTCGATGAGGAGATCGGCAGTCTCGATGCCGGCGCCTACGCCGATCTGGTGGTGCTCGATCCCGAAGCGACGCCGCTTCTTAAAGAGCGGCAAGCACTCTCCGAGAGTCTTGAAGACATGCTCTTTGCGTTGATGATGCTGGGCGATGATCGCGCCGTGCGCGCCGCCTATGTGGCGGGCCGGCCCGTGCATGGGGGAAAGGTCTGAGCTTGGAAGAGAACTATCCGCGCGACTTGACTGGCTATGGCCGCAGCACGCCCGATCCGCGCTGGCCGGGCGGCGCGCTGATCGCAGTGCAATTCGTCGTCAATTACGAGGAGGGGGGCGAAAACAGCATCCTTCATGGCGACGCTGCATCTGAAGCCTTTCTGTCCGAGATCATCGGGGCCGAGCCATGGCCGGGTCAACGCCACATGAACATGGAATCGATCTATGAGTATGGCGCCCGCGCCGGATTTTGGCGACTTCACCGTATCTTCACGGCTGCCCGCCTGCCAGTGACGGTTTTTGGTGTCGCGACCGCGCTCGCCCGCTCGCGCGAGCAGACCGCCGCCATGCGCGAGTCGCGTTGGGAAATCGCGTCGCATGGCCTCAAGTGGATCGACTATAGAAACTTTACCGAAAACGATGAGCGTTCGCACATGGCTGAGGCGCTTGCCCTGCATTGCAAGGTCGCAGGCGAGCGGCCGCAGGGCTGGTACACGGGACGGTGCTCGGCCCACACATTGAAGCTGGTGATGGAGGAGGGCGGTTTTCTCTACTCCTCCGATTCCTATGCCGACGATTTGCCCTATTGGGTGAAAGGACCAAAGGGTTCTCATCTCATCGTGCCTTACACCCTCGACGCCAATGACATGCGCTTTGCCACGGCTCAGGGTTTCAACGCCGGCGATCAGTTCTTCGCCTATCTTCGCGACAGTTTCGATGTGCTCTATCGCGAGGGCCTGGACGGCGCGCCCAAGATGATGTCGGTCGGCCTTCACTGCCGCCTTGCCGGGCGGCCTGGCCGCGTCGCCGCCCTTGTGCGTTTCATCGATCATCTCGCCCGCCACGACAGGGTGTGGATTGCCCGGCGCGTTGACATTGCCCGCCACTGGCACGAGCATGTGCCCTTCGAAGAAGGGCCAAGGTGACATGTTCGGCATGACGGCACTGGAGCTTGCGCGGCTGCAGTTCGCCTTCACCATCAGCTTTCACATCATCTTTCCCGCCTTCACCATCGGACTGGCGAGCTATCTCGCTGTTCTCGAGGTCATGTGGATCGCCACGGGCCGCGACACCTATATGTCGGTTTTCAATTTCTGGAAGAAGATCTTCGCCATCGCCTTTGGCATGGGCGTCGTGTCGGGCATCGTGCTGAGCTACCAGTTCGGCACGAACTGGAGCGTCTTTTCCGACAAGACAGGTCCCATCCTCGGGCCGCTCATGGGCTATGAGGTCCTGACCGCCTTCTTCCTCGAGGCAGGGTTCTTAGGCGTCATGCTCTTCGGCATGGATCGCGTCGGCCGTGGGCTGCATCTCTTCGCCACGATCATGGTGGCCTTGGGCACGCTTCTCTCGGCCTTCTGGATCCTAGCTGCCAACAGCTGGATGCAGACGCCGGCAGGCCATGTCATGAACGAGGCCGGCCAATTCGTGCCGCAGGATTGGCTTCAGATCATCTTCAATCCGTCCTTTCCATACCGCCTCGTTCACATGACGCTTGCCGCCTATCTCACCACCGCCTTCGTAGTTGGCGGCATCGGCGCCTTTCATCTCCTGCGCGACCGCTACAACGAGCCCGCCCGCCTCATGTTCTCCATGGCCATGTGGATGGCGGCCATCGTCGCGCCCTTGCAGATCGTCGTCGGCGATCTTCATGGGCTCAACACCTTCGAGCATCAGCCGGCGAAGATCGCCGCGATGGAAGGGCATTTCGAGACGCAGAGCGGCGCACCTTTCTACCTCTTCGGCCTGCCCGACATGACGGCGGAGAAAACCCGCTACGCCCTGGCCATTCCCAAGCTCGGCAGTCTCCTGCTCACCCATGACGTGAACGGAACCGTGCTTGGCCTCAAGGAATGGCCGCCTGCCGACCGGCCCAATGCGCCGCTCGTCTTCTGGACCTTTCGCCTGATGGTGGGTTTGGGCTTCCTCATGGCGACGCTGGGTTTGTTGAGTCTCTGGCACCGCTGGCGCGCCACGCTCTATTCTTCCCGCCTTCTCCACTGGATGGCCCTCGTCATGGCGCCTTCAGGTTTCATTGCCGTTCTCGCCGGCTGGACCACCACCGAATCGGGCCGCCAGCCTTACACGGTCTACGGCCTTCTGCGCACGAGCGACTCCGTCTCGCCTGTCGATGCGCCTGCCATAGGCTCATCGCTCATCGCCTTCGTGGTCGTCTATCTGGCGGTCTTCGGCGCCGGCACGGTCTACGTGCTGCGCTTGATGGCGAAGCCGCCGCAGCGCTTCGAGCCGGGCCTTCCGCCCGAGGAGCCGACCCGCGCCGCCGGCATCACCCCGGGGCCCGCACAGGAAATTGAGGGAGCAGGTCTCGGTGGCTCTTGATCTCCCCTTCATCTGGGCAGGCATCATCGCCTTCGCCGTTCTCGCTTATGTCATGCTCGACGGCTTCGATCTGGGCGTCGGCATTCTGTTTCCTCTGTTTCCGCGCCGGGAGCACCGCGATGCCATGATGAACTCCGTGGCGCCGGTCTGGGACGGCAACGAGACCTGGCTCGTGCTTGGCGGCGGCGGCCTGCTCGCCGCCTTCCCGCTGGCTTATGCGATCGTTATGCCGGCGCTCTATGCGCCGATCATCATCATGCTCTTGGCCCTCGTCTTCCGCGGCGTCGCCTTCGAGTTTCGCTGGAAGACGGAGGCCGGCCGCAGGCTTTGGGACCGCGCCTTCGCCTGGGGTTCGATCAGTGCGACCATCATGCAAGGCATTGCCCTTGGCGCCCTCGTTCAGGGCATTCCCGTCGCCGGTCGTTCCTATGCCGGCGGCTGGTGGGATTGGCTCAGTCTGTTCAGCATGCTCACCGGCGCCGCCCTGCTTGCCGGCTATGCGCTACTTGGCGCAACTTGGCTGATCTTGAAAACGGAGGGAGAGCTGCAGGCCAGGGCCAGACACCTGGCGCGCCTTTCAGGTTTCGCGACCATAGGCTTCATCACCGCCGTCAGCCTGTGGACGCCTTTTCTCAATCCGCTGTACATGTCGCGCTGGTTTGCCTTTCCGCAGATTCTTTACACCGCTCCCGTGCCATTGCTTGTCGCACTCTGCGTCTTCGCCTTGCATCATGGGCTGAACACAGGCCGCGAGCTTCTTCCCTTCCTGGCCGCGCAGGGCTTGTTCGTTCTGTCCTATGTCGGGCTCGGCATCAGCTTCTACCCCTATATCCTGCCGCCTTCGCTCTCGATCTGGGATGCCGCGGCCCCGCCCGAGAGCCAGGCTTTCCTGCTTGTCGGAACGGCGCTCCTCATCCCGCTGATCCTCGCCTATACGGCCTATGCCTATTGGGTCTTTCGCGGCAAAACCCGCAGCTTCTACCGTTGATTATGACAAGGGAGCAGAAGGGCCGGCTTCTCTGGTTTGCCGCCCTTTGGCTCCTGGGCGTGGCCGCACTCGCGCTGCTCGCCGTTCTTGCGAGATTGCTGCTTCACGCTTTTTAAGAGATGTAGACTGTCTGGGCGAGCACAGCCTCTTCCAGATTGTTTCCCACCCCGCCGCGGTCGATCAGCAGGAAGCGGCTGTCGGGTTCAAGAACCAGCAGCGGATGATGCCAGACATTGCGCCGGTAGTTCACCCCCTGCGTGCCCTTGGCCACAAAGCCGCGCAAGCTCGAAGCTATGGGCTCCTGCGCCACGACCACGAGATAATCCTGCTCCTGCAGGGGAATGAACGCCTGGCTCGCCAGCGGATGGCGCTCCATCATGACGAGCGCGATGGGCCTCGCGCGCGGGTTTCCGACGACGATGCTGACGAGCGCCGTACCATTCTCGCCCATGTTGATGCGCGCAAGGTCGTGAAACCGCTCCGCCGTGCCCTGATTGATCGGATAATGCGGGGCGCCCTCGGTCTCGATCACCTCGCCAAATGAAGCGAAGCCCTCGCGCGTCAGCGGCATGAGATCGAGTTTCACGCGAGCCTGCCGAAGATGCGAAGGCGCGAGATGCCGCCATCCGGAAAGATATTGAGCCGCACATGATTCACAGGGCCAGGTTTGGCGATCCTTTCAGGCCCGAACACGTGAATCTTGTCCGCCTCGAGCTTCTGCTCGGGCATGAGGTCGGGCCAGAACATGGCTTGCGCAACGACCGAGCGCTCCGAGGTCGCATCGACAAGCGCCGCCGTCACCGAGCAGCGGTCGGGGTAATTGCCCTTGTAATGGGCCGTGTCCACTTCGATCCTTTCCACGCTTCCCGCCGCGCCGAGCTTCACGATAATCCAATCATTGCCGGGCTCGCGCCGCCGCCGCGTTTCCCAGCCGTCGCCCATGTTGACGCCGCGCCCCTCGAGCAGCATCGTCCACACGCTGCCGTAATGCGCATCATTATAGGCGACGATCCGCCCGCCGTTCTTGAGCGCCGACAATTCGTAGACGTCGCCCTTGCCGCGTTCCTCCCATTGCGCCACCGGTTCGCCATAGACCCTCAAGCGAGCCACGCCGCCGTCTGGATAGATGTGAAGCCGCAGGTGATTGTAGATGCCGTCATCGCGGATGGGGAAGAAATGATGTGCGCTTGGGCCAAGGGGCGAGCTCGACAGAACCTCCTTCCATTGCGTTTTCTCCGCAAGCCCGTCGCCGGTGATCGCGGCCTCGACGGAAGCGGCCGGAGGATAGTTGCCGGTGAAATGGCTGGTGTCGATGTCGAGGCCCTTGAGCCGTCCTCTCACCCCGAGCTTCACGATGCAGAAATCATGCCCCGCGCCGCGCTTGCGCCTCGATTCCCATCCGTCCATCCATTTCCCGTTCGCATCATACTTGTCGGGGATGAACACTGCCGGCGCATCCTGAAGGAGACGCGACTTGTCGGCGAAAAAATCATCCGTTGCATGGATGACTTCAGAGCCGAGCCGCGGCGAAGCGAGGTTGATTGCGTTGCGGGCGAAGTCGGGCAGTTCGCTGGAGGGATCGGTGCTCATTTTTGACTTTTCGCCGGCGAGACGATGTTCCTGCTCAATCCTGTCTGCATGATGCCTCAACCTTACTCGATTTCGATGAGAAACGCGGCCCACGGCCAGCGCGCCTCGTCCTCGGCCGTCGCGGGCTTCCCGTCACGCCTTGAGTAGACGACCCAGCTCGGCCCGCGCTGGCCGATGCCGAGAGGCTTTCCATTCGCGCTGAGCGCCACGATCCACGCCTCTTTTGTAAGATCGTTCCATGCCATTTCCGTGGTGAAACCGTCGAGCGCCGTCATGCGGATTTTCCCCTGCGTGGCGTCCGCTGCCGTGAGCACGTCCCGAAGCAGCGGCCCTTCGACATTTATCGGTTCGGGCCACGCGGCATAGGCGAGCGTGGCCTGTTTCATGCCGAGCTCTTCGAGCATTGCACGATCCAGTTCAAAGGCATGCGCGAAAGTCTTGCCATGATACGTGAAGAATAGATCCTGCCCGGCATCATAGCCCGCGCGGTTCTCCTTGCCGATCCTGCCGGCAATGGTCAGCACCGCAGCGCCTCGGGGCTTCGGCGCCTCTCCTGCCGGAAGCCTAGCGGCTGGTGGCAGGAAAGCGAAGCCGCCGGCGGCCATCAGCAGC
Organism: Aestuariivirgaceae bacterium; assembly: GCA_036554625.1. Lineage (GTDB taxonomy): Bacteria > Pseudomonadota > Alphaproteobacteria > Rhizobiales > Aestuariivirgaceae > DATBLQ01. The sequence goes on along the minus strand of DATBMX010000436.1, from coordinate 873 downwards.
CCGCGCCGGTTGAAAATTGCAGATTTCATCTTTGCCCCCTATTAGGAAGGCCTGATGTTAGGAGACATTCCTTTCCAAAACCTCTGATTGGCAAGACAAAACCGACTGAAATGAACCACCGCTTCTGCATCGCCCCGATGATGGATGGGAACGACAATACAATACAATCAACTGTTTAGATCTGGATGTGTGCGCCACGCGTGCAGTGAAAGCAATCCCGTTCAGCTCTATCGAATGGCAGTAGCCACAAACGCTTTCTCTCATCGAAACCGGCCGAGAACAACCACGCGTCTGCGCGGTGCGTCGAGCCCGATTGTAGATCATCTCACTACTTGCAGGACGTGAGCACGGAAGTGTCTTGAGCGGCCCCAGGGGTGTGCAGCGGTCTGTGGTCACGCTTGCTCTGGGAGAGCTAGAGGAGCATGGTCTCATCGCGCAAAAGCGAAAGCGATCACCATTGTCGACCGCGCCGCCTTGATGAAAATTGCTGAAGGCTTCTACGGGCTTGCCGAGAGGGAATACCGGCGACGACTGTTTCGCTAGCCAGCGTGTGGTCCCCGAACCAAGAAAATCGTTGAAGTAAGACCGAACCGGTACAAACTATGTGGTAATATCCTCTAACCCCTCTCATTCATTTACAAGACCAATTTGCACATCCTGTGATCCGATTGGCAAGGTGTAGAGAACGCCATCCTCTGCGATAGTCCAGTCGCCATCTCGCGCTTCATTGATGCCTTGGGCGAAAAGCCGCCGCGATACGAAGCCGTCAGGCGCCGGAAGCAAGTGGTAATAGACCAGCAGTTTAACTCCGGCTTCGTTTGCGATCATTGCCGCTTGCTGAGGTGTGATGTGATAGTCCTCGATGTCATGCAT
>DATBMX010000395.1:0-1538 GCA_036554625.1 Aestuariivirgaceae bacterium | reverse complement strand
CATCAGCTGTTCGCTGCCGACGCCGCCGAGGCCGGCGGTGAGGTGGGCGCCCGTATCGGCGGCCAGCATCGCGGCGGTAATTTCCTGCTGCTGCTCGCCCGCCGACATGATCATCAAACGCTCAACATTGTTCCTGAGCTGGCGGACATTTCCGGGCCAGTCCTGAGTTTGCAGGACGGCTATCGCATCATCCGCAAATCGGCGCTGCGGCTGGCCCGATTGAACGGAATAGAGCCGTGCAAAAGACTCGATGAGTTCCGGAATATCTTCACGCCGCTCCGCCAGCGAAGGCACCCGCACCGGGACAACCGCAAGACGGTGATAGAGATCCTCCCTGAAGCTCGTTTGCTTGATCAGGCTTTCAAGGTCCCTGCTGGTGGAGGAAAGTATGCGCACGTCGACCTTCACCCGCTTCGAGCCGCCAACCCGCTGGAAGGTTTGATCGACAAGCACGCGCAGAACCTTGCCCTGCGTCTCCAGCGGCATGTCGGCAACCTCATCGACATAGAGGGTGCCGCCATGCGCTTCCTCCAAGGCGCCGGTTCGGAGCCGGCCGCCTTGCGGGTCTTCGGTTCCGAAGAGCTCCTCTTCCATTCTTTCAGGCGCCATGCTGGCGGCAGGCAGGATCACGAAGGGACCGTTGGCGCGCTGCGACCAGGCGTGGATCACCCGGGCGGTCAGCTCCTTGCCCGCGCCCGGCGGGCCGGCAATCAGCACTCTGCTGTTGGCAGGAGCAACCTTCTTGAGAGCCTGACGAAACTGCCGCATCACGACGGAATTGCCCAGAAGCTCGGTATCGGCGCCTGCCCTGCCCCGCAGCTCATAATTTTCCCGCTTCAACCGGTATGCTTCGAGCGCCCGGCCAACGACCAAAATCAAACGATCGGCCTTGAAAGGCTTTTCGATATAATCGTATGCGCCCCGCTTTATTGCGGAGACCGCCGTTTCGATGTTGCCGTGACCGGAGATGATGATTACCGGCAGATCAGGCAACTTCTCCTTGATGACGTTGAGAAGGTCGAGGCCATCGAGCCTGGAGCCCTGCAGCCAGATGTCGAGAACGACGAGCGAGGGCCGTCTCTCCTCGATGGCTGCAATCGCCGCATCGCTATTGTGGGCGAGCCGCGCCTGATAACCCTCATCCTCCAATATGCCCGCAATCAGTTCCCTGATGTCGGCCTCATCATCAACGACCAGAATATCAGCTGCCATGACGCTACTCATTCTCCCTAGCAGTCCCGCCTAATTACCCGCCGCCGGGTGTTGCATTTCCGCCGTCCCTATTTCACGGTTGAAAACCAGCCGTGCCAAGGCCCCGCGCCGCTTTTCGCCGTTCGACGGCGCATCCTGCAAGACGAGCCGCCCGCCATGCTCCTCCATGATGCGCTTGACGATTGCCAGCCCGAGGCCGGTTCCTTTCTCGCGAGTGGTCATATACGGCTCGGTCAGCCGGTGACGGTTCTCCACCGGCAAGCCGACGCCGTTGTCGGTTACATTGATGCAAACCTGGCTCGCGGTTTCGTCGATTTCCACCTTGA
>DATBMX010000388.1:0-5615 GCA_036554625.1 Aestuariivirgaceae bacterium | reverse complement strand
CCATTGCCGATTACGGCCACAGTCGCGCATCGTTCAGGAACAGCCATGGCTTAACCCCCATACGATGAGAGCAGCATAGGCGGCATGGGCGCAAGGTTGCAATCCTCCGATAACAAAGGCCGGCGCTTATGATCCACGCCGGCCCAGTCAATGCATGGCGATCGAGCTAGGCGCGCCAGCGCCCGAAAAGATAGCCAATGTCGATCGCCTGATCACGGTGCTGTCCGCCGAGAATGGCAGCCCACCAGCAAGCTGCTGCGCCAATCGCCAGGGAGGCGGCCGTGAGAAAGGTGACGAGAATGCCGAAGCGACGCGCTCTCTCCGCCACGTCCTGAGCCGTGGCACGCGCTTGCTGCAGGCCAGCGACAGCCTGATCTACGCGTGCGGCGGCCTCGGCTTCGCCCAGGCCCGTATTGTCCATGACGATGCGGGTAAGATAGGCGCGATCATCGTCCGGCAATCTGCCGTCGGTGATTCTCGTCGCCATGACGCGAGACGCGGCCTCACGCGATTGCTCAGTAGCGGCAGTCATCGGTGCGGGAGCGGTTTCGCCCATCGTAGCGGGAGCGGAGGGAGCTGGAGCGGTCGTCTGAGCCGTCGACGTGCCGCCTGCAGCCGTCGTGTCGGGGGCCGGCGCGGCCGGGGCTTCAGCCGTTTCCGCGGGAGCGGCGGCGGCAGCGCCTTGCGCCGCGCCAGGCCGGAAGAGGACATCGGTCCAGTAGCGCGCAGGATCGGCACGCTCAGCAACCTCCTGCGCAGCTCCCGCGGACGCCCCGGTCGCCACACCGGCGGCGACGTCGGCCGTCTTCGTCGCGACACCGCCCGTCACCCAGGCGGCGAGAACCGCACCGATTAGTACGCTCACCGCCCAGACGAGCAGGCCGTGCGCAGCATCGCGCACCTCTACCTCATGCTCCGTCGCATCGCCGATGCGGCGGCGCAGACGTCCGGTCAGATACGCGCCGGCCAGGAAGCTCGACGTGGATACCCAGAGCACCCAGAGGCCCAATCCGATGGCGAAAGCCGTGGGGCTTGGCGACTCGCCGGGATAGGGGGAGGTCACGGATAGGCCGAGCCCTGTGCCAAAAGTGAAGAGAACGAAGGAAATGGCCGAAGCCAATATCGCTCCAGCGGAGATTGCTGCCCAGTCCACGTAGCGAGTCGCACTTCCAACCGATACGTCGACCGTCGAGGGAGGCGTTGCGGCCATGAGAGTTCTCCTTGTCGAGCAATTGGCCTAGTCGATCAGCGAAGGCCCAGAAGGGAAAGAATGAACAGAACGACCACGACGAGGCCGATTAGGTATATGATTCCGTGCATCGCTATCTCCTTCAGAAGTGGACCTGACGCGAAAACAGGGCACGAACGGCGTGCTCGCTGCATCGAGCTGAAGCTTGGCTTTAACGTACAAGACCGCCAATTGTTCCCTCCACAACTGAGCACTGGAGGCCTTGGTTGAAGAGCGGTGTCGTGCTAGAGATTGCCCATCCCGGCGTGGCGTTGAGGGGGATGTGGGTCGCAATGATCCACTTCGCTGACTTGGGTTCGTGCTAACGCTGAATGCAGCGAGCCGAGCCTTTTGGCGAAAGGTTCGTCAGGAGGGAGGCCAAACTTGTCGCGTCACAGTGAGGAGGCGTTACATGCGGGGGCGTCCACGCTCGCACAGGTTAACATCAGCGACGGGGTACGCCTGGCGCTGACCCGGGCGGTGGAAAGCCATTCGCGGCCGGCCGCGGCCAAGAGCCAAGGAAACTCTCAAGAGCGCAAGCTCCAGATTCGCACACGGCGGCCATTCAAGGCTGGCTAGCACTGGCCAGACAGCTTCCATCCTTCCCAAGGGCAGAAGGCGGCGGTGAAGCAATGGGCTTGCACCGCATTGTGATCGTCGGCGGCGGAGCGGGCGGCATCGAACTCGCCACCAAGCTTGGGAACAAGCTGGGCAAGCGCGGCAAAGCCACGATCACGCTCGTCGACAGGTCGCGAACGCATTTATGGAAACCCCTTCTGCACGAAGTGGCGGCGGGGAGCATGGATGAGGACGTTCACGCGATCGATTTCCTAGCCCAGGCGCATTGGCACGGATTTCGTTATCGCCTGGGAGAAATGAACGGGCTCGATCGCACAAGCAAACAGATCAACGTCGCGCCATTTCGCGATGAAGAAGGGCGCGAAGTCACTCCGCCGTCTTCCATAGGCTATGACATGCTGATCATCGCCGTCGGAAGCCTTTCCAATGACTTCGGCACGCCAGGCGTCAAGGAGCATGCGATCTGCCTGGAAACGCCGGAAAAGGCGGAGCTGTTTCACCGGCGCGTGATGAATGCCTGCATCCGCGCGAACGCACAGGCGGAACCACTTCGTCCCGAGCAGCTGCATGTCGCAATCGTCGGAGCGGGGGCGACGGGAACCGAACTCGCCGCAGAGCTCCACCAGACGCTGCGCAAGCTCGTTGCCTATGGCCTCGACCGGGTCGACCCGGAACGGGACATACAGCTCAATCTCATCGAAGCGGCGGACCGCATACTCAGCGCGCTACCCGAGCGAGTATCAATAGCCGCCACTGATCTCCTGAATCGCTGGGGGGTGAGAATATTCACCGGCGCCATGGTGGCGGAAGTGTTGCCAGAGGGGGTGCGGCTTGCCGATGGCACGCTCATCCCGGCTGAACTCGTGGTATGGGCGGCGGGCATCAAGGCGCCAGAGTTGCTGAGCGGCCTCGACGGGCTGGAAAGCAACCGGCTCAACCAGCTCGTGGTTCGCCCGACGCTACAGTCGACCCTGGACGACAACATCTTTGCGATAGGGGACTGCGCCGAATGTCCCTGGCCCGGCCATGACCAACCGGTTCCGCCCCGGGCGCAGGCCGCTCATCAGCAGGCAAACCATCTCGCAGGGCAGATCCCGCGGCGGCTGCGCGGCGAAAGCCTCGCCGACTTCCATTATCGGGACAGAGGATCGCTCATCTCGCTGGGTGAGTATTGGGCCGTCGGGAGCCTCATGGGCCGGCTCCTGGGAGGAAGCCTGTTCGTAGAGGGCCTGATCGCGCGGCTCATGTACAATATTCTGTACAAGCATCACGAGCTTGCCCTCCATGGGCCGGCAAAGGTCATTCTCGACACGCTGGCTCGGCTGATCACAAGGCGAACCGTGCCGCATGTGAAGCTGCATTAGAGGCGGTTCCCGGCGAGTGCGTGCTTGTCGATGAGCGTGCCCCAGGCATCACAATGTTGAGGTTTCCTTGCTCAGAAGCCGGGGCCGGTCAGGGTCGCGGCCGCGAAGCTTCGCCACATCGTCTGCAAGACGATAGAAGGACTGAATGAGAGAGATCGGATCGAGGAGCCGGTGGGCGGAGGGCGCGTAGCCGAGATTCGTCGATCCGGTTCTGCCGCGGCCCAGGAAGATGACGTTTGCCCCTGCCTCGGCCATGCGCCGCAAAGTCTCGACGGTGCGTTCTTCCGCCTCGTCAGCCGGGCAGAAGGCAAGGACGGGAAAGTTCCCGGTGAGGAGCTCGAGCGGTCCATGCATGACCTCGGCTGCTGAATAGGCCTCTGCGTGCAGGGCCGAGGTTTCCTTGAGCTTCAGCGCCGCCTCCTGCGCCATAGCGAAGGAAGGGCCGCGTCCTATCACGAAAAGCGACGTCGCGCGGGCAAGATGATCATAGGAAGAACGCCAGTCGATCGCCTTGGCTTTTTCAAGAACGGCCGGGAGATTCTCCAGCGCCCTCAACATGGACCCGTCATCTGCCCAGGCTGCGATGAGACTTGCCGCAGCGGCAGCACTGGCGATGAAGGATTTCGAGGCTGCAGGGCTCCGCTCGACGCCGGCATGAAGGGCGAGGAGGACATCGGCATTAAGGGCGAGCGGCGAAGTCTCCTGGTTGGTGATGGCGATGGATAGTACGCCCGCACGCTGCGCCTCGGCCTGCAGCGACAGAAGATCGGCACTTTGGCCCGATTGCGATATCGAGAACAGCACCGTGTCCTTGAGCCTCAGCTCTGCGCGATAAATGGAAGCGACGGATGCGCCCATCGAACAGCAGGGAAGGCCCAAACGGATCTCGCACAGGTATTTCAAATAGGAGGCCGCATGATCGGAGCTGCCACGGGCGCTCAGGAGTATATGAGTGGGAGCGCGCTCCTTAAGGCGAGACACGATCTCGGTAAAATGAGACCGGTTGCGCTCGCGCATGCGGGCAACGACCGCCGGAGCTTCGGCGGCCTCTTGACTCATGAGCGAGGCGGTGCCTGCCGTGTCTTGACGAATCATGGAAGGCCTAGGCCCTTCCAGCGCAACACTTCACGTTGCTTTCGCCAGGCGTCCTTGCGAAAATCGGGCCAGGAGCCTGCCGCGGGAGGCGGAGATGATCTTCCGTCAACTCTTCGATTCAACATCGTCGACCTATACCTACCTGATCGCGAGCCGTCATGGCGGAGAGGCCGTGATCATTGATCCCGTGCTCGAGCGGGTCGAACGCTATCTGAAGCTTCTCGAGGAACTCGATCTGAAGCTCGTCAAGGCCATCGACACGCATGTGCATGCCGACCATATCACGGGCCTGAGCGAGTTGCGCAACCGAACGCGGTGCATCACCGTCATGGGAGAAATGAGCGGAGTCGATGTCGTGTCGATGCGCGTGGCGGATGGCGAGCCGATCACCGTCGAGGGGCTGTCGCTCGAGACCCTCTACACGCCAGGCCATACGAGCGACTCCTATAGCTTTCTCATGGGTGATCGCGTGTTCACCGGCGACACACTTCTGATCAGGGGCACGGGGCGAACCGATTTCCAGAACGGCAATGCCGCCGATCAATATCATTCGATCTTCCATCGCCTGCTGAAGCTGCCGGACGACACGCTTGTCTTTCCGGCACATGACTACAAGGGCGACACGGTGAGCACCATCGGGGAAGAGCGCGCCTTCAATCCGCGGCTGCAGGTAACCTCGCTTCAGGAATATGTCGACATCATGAACAATCTGAAGCTTCCCAATCCCAAGATGATGGATGTGGCGATACCCGCAAATCTAAGGGTTGGGCTACGTCAGGACCGCGAAGAGCTCAATCCATTCTCCGTCGACACTGACGGGCTGATGATGCTGCTGCAGTCGGGCGACAATGTGCTGATCGATCTTCGCGACCGCTCGGAACGAGCCCGCCATGGAGTGATCCCGGGCTCAGTGCACGCTCCTTATTCGTCGCTGCCCGAGCATCTCTCGCCGGGCGGACTTCTTTTCGAACTCAGCCGGTCGACTGGAAAGAGGCTGATCTTTTATTGCGCCTTCGGCGAGCGCTCGGCCATGGCAATCGAAGCAGCGCGAGACGCCGGAATCGCCAATGTGTGCCATCTCAAGGGCGGCATCGGAGCTTGGAAACTAGCGCAGGGACCGGTGTCGGCGGCCTAGGCCGCCTCCTTCCATTTGATCGAACAGCCGATCGAAGCTTGCTGGTCAGCAGGCGGCTTTCCCGTCTTGGCGATATGGCGCATGGCCTCCAGGAGTTCCCGTCTCGCGCCTGGAGGTGGCGGCGTGGTGCGACCTTCGTCAAGCCTGCCGCGGTACATGAGCTTGCGGTTCTTGTCGAAACCAAAGAAATCAGGCGTGCAGACGGCGCCATAGG
>DATBMX010000312.1:0-4345 GCA_036554625.1 Aestuariivirgaceae bacterium | reverse complement strand
ATCCTCCTGGATTACTTCGAGTGGCTCCTGTCCACTCTGTTTGACGCCTCCCTGTTAGACTTGGCGAGCCGCCCTAAACAGCGGCTCCTTTTTTTTCGCATGACCTGACGAAGCAATGGCGCGCAATTTGCTTGCGCATATCTCGCATTTGAACTCTGCACCATATTGACCATCGAGAGGGCAGTTGCGATGATCCAAGGCGAAGCTGGCGGACGGCTCTTTCGAGTGATTGCAGGGGAGTTCTTAGCATGACGGGGAATGGCACGAATCGCCGAGGCGAGGCCCCTATCGATTTCGTCGCGCATTTCGCAACATCCGACCAGTTCAAGGCCGTGTTCAAGGAAGGGATGGGACTCGTCGAGGAGACGGCGAATTATCTTGACGGGCCAGGACGGCGCGAAGCGCGCGGGCTCGACCGGCACGGCTCGATCGCCTATGCGACGGAGAGCATGCGACTCACGACGCGGCTCATGCAGCTTGCCTCCTGGCTCCTTCTGCAGCGGGCGCTGCATGCGGGCGAGCTGACGCCGGAAGAGGCGCAGTCGGAAAAGCATCGCATCAATCTCTCCGATATCGGAGAAGGGCATTCGCTGCAGGGCACGGAGCTTCTGCCCGAACTTCTTAAGGAGCTCATCCAGCGCAGTCTGAGGCTGCACCGGCGCATCCAGAAACTCGATCACGCGCTGAATGAAAAGCAAAGAGCCAGGGCCGAAGGCGAAAACCCGGTCAACAGCCAGATGAACCGACTGGCGGCGGTCTTCGGGCGCGGCCGGTTGGAGGGAAGCCAGTAGGTTGCTTCCCAAGCGGCTCTGCGGATGATTGCGTCGCGGCCCATCATCGTCACCCTGACGAAAGTCAGGGCGCAGCTTCGAATGGTTGCAAAGAAAAGCTGGATTCCGGCTTTCGCCGAGTGGCGAAATGCGAACGCTCTTATTTGTTGAGGAAGCCGAACTTCTGCTTGAAGCGCGAGACGCGGCCGCCGCGGTCGACGATCTGCTGCTGACCCCCCGTCCAGGCGGGGTGCGATTTGGGATCGACGTCGAGATGCAGCGTGTCGCCGGGCTTGCCATAGGTCGAGCGCGTCTGGAACGTGGTTCCATCCGTCATGATGACCGTGATCGGATGGTAGTTCGGGTGAATCTGTTTCTTCATCGCGATTGGCTCTAGGGCTCAAAGGGTTGGCCGGTGCTATAGCCGAGGCGATGGCCCGAGGCAAGTTCGCCGCTCGCAGCGGCGTTCCCTTTTTCGTCATTCCCGGGCTTGACCCGCGAATCTCGTCGTGACGGGAGATAGCCGGGTCTGCGCCCGGCCATGACGCAAGTGGGGGCGTATTGATCAAGAAGCAGCTACCGTTCTGTGAGCTTCAGCTCGATTCGGCGGTTGCGGCTCTTGGCATCCTCCGTGACCCCTGGATCGATCGGCTGGTGCTCGCCGAAGCCCGCGGCGACGAGATGCTGCGGCTCAACGCCATTCTCCATCAGGACATTGACCACGGAGATGGCGCGGGCGGCGGAGAGCTCCCAGTTCGAGCGGAAGGCGGAGCTGGCGATGGGATCGGTATCGGTGTGGCCATCGACGCGCAGCACCCAGGCGATGTCACCGGGAATCTGCTGCTCCAATTCGCGGAGGGCGATGGCGAGCTTCTGCATTTCGGTGAGACCCTGCTCGTTGATCTGTGCCGAACCTTTCGGGAAAAGAACCTCGGACTGGAAGACGAAGCGGTCGCCGACGACGTGAATATCGGAGCGCTGCGACAGGATCTGGCGCAGTCGGCCAAAGAATTCCGAGCGGTAACGGGCAAGCTCCTGGACCTTCTGGGCGAGAGCGGAATTGAGGCGCTTGCCGAGATCGGCGATCTGGGTCTGGGCCTCGCGATCCTTGGCTTCCGCCGCTTCCAGCGCGCTGTTGAGGGCGGCAAGCTGGCGGCGCAGGGCAGCAAGCTGCTGGTTCAGAATCTCGACCTGGGAGAGGGCCTCAGCCGATATCTTCTTCTCGCGGTCGAGCGCCGACTGAAGGCCCGAGACGGTGTTAGAGGCCTGTGCGCCCGCTTGCGTCTGGCTGGCGAGGAGATTGGACAGGCGGGCATTCTCCTCCTTGGCGGCGGCAACGTCGTCGGTGAGCGTGCCAAGCGCGAGCTCGAGATCAGCGCGCGCCGATTTCTCCAGAGCCAGGAGATCGGTGAGCTCGGCGATCTGCGTCTTCAACCGGTCAAGCACGGTGTCCTGACCCGCCATCTGACGGGCGACGAGAAATTGGGCGATGATGAAGACGGAGAGCAGGAAGGTGATGACGAGCAGGAGTTGCGCCATGGCATCGACGAAGCCAGGCCAATAGAAGCCCTGGTCGCCGAAGCGGTTGCGGCGGGTGGCGATGCTCGCCATGAATTATTCTTCCCTGGCGCGGGCGCGGGTGGCGCGCACCTCATGGGCTGCAGGCGAGCGGTAGATCTTGTTCATCAGCTCCTTGAGCTCCTCCTGCTGGATCGTCTGGGTCTGCGCCCACTGACGCACGATCTTTTGTTCCTCGCGCATCTGCTGCACGAGGCCCTGAACGGCGCCGGCGAGCCTGTCCAGCGCCTCGGGGTCGGCCGCTTCGCTGGTGACCTGCGCTTGCGCCGAGGCGTCGCTCAATGCGTCGGTCAAAGTCTTGTTGATGCGCTCGATGCCGCTTTGCAGATCGCGCAGGTCGAGGCGCAGATAGTGCGGCACCGACATGGCGCCCGCCCCTTCGCCCGCCTCGATGTCGGTGATGGAGGACAGCCAGTTCTCGAGGTCGTTGTAGAAACGGTTCTGCGCCTGGTTGGTCTGAAGGTCGAGAAAGCCCAGAACGAGCGAGGCGGCAAGGCCGAACAGCGATGACGAGAAGGAGGTGCCCATGCCGGCGAGAGGTGCTGCCAGGCCCGCCTTCAGCTCGTCGAAAATCGTGCCCTGCTCGGTGGCCGTGACATCGAGCGCCTGGATGGCAGAGCCGACGGAGGAGACCGTGTCGAGAAGGCCCCAGAAGGTGCCGAGGAGGCCCAGGAAAATCAAAAGGCCGATGAGATAGCGCAGGAGGTCGCGCCCCTCATCCAGGCGCGAGGCCAGCGAATCGAGAAGCGAGCGCAGGATCATGGGCGAGAGCACGGTCATGCCCTGACGGTCGCGCAGGAGCGTGGCCATGGGCGCCAGGAGCTTCGGCTGATGGGGGATCTCGAGCCCCGGATCGGCGATGCGGAAGCCGTTGATCCAATTCACCTCCGGGAAGAGGCGCACCACCTGGCGGAAAGCGTGGGCGATGCCGAAGAGAAGGACCAGGCCGATGAAGCCGTTGAGCCCCGGATTGTGCATGAAGGAGGAGCGGATGGTGGGGAAGAGAATGGCGACCAGAATGGCGACGACGAGGATGAACACCATCATGCGGACCAAATAGACCCGCGGCAGGTCGACCGAGACCTGTTCCGAGTTTTCCGCCATGGCTGGGACCAGCATGCCTCCACCCTCTCCGGCTTTCACATTAGGCCCAAAATCTTAGACGGGAAAGATGTGGCAAAGCGATGTCACAGGAAAAGATTGTACCGGCAGTCAGGGAAGGACCTGCTTGCGGCGCCAGAGTTGATTGCGTGAAGGCTTGCGCGCAGGTGGCGTGCCGAATATCTCGTGCAAGCGGCAGATGCGCGGATCAAGTCCGCGCATGACGATAGGGGGAACCCGAAGCTGGATCCCGGCTTCCGCCGGGGTGACTTACGAAATGGCCTCCTCCCCACTTGGGGGGAGGATTGGAGTGGGAGCTTGGTCGCGCGGCTTCCGCTCTGGAGACGCGGGAATGGCCGGACACCAGTCTCATCATTGCGCGGGTGTTCGATGCGAGCACCTTCGCGGGATCGATGCTTCTTCTCATCGGCATCTTCGTTCCCTCGATGCGTCGCATCGTTCATCGGGGTGATCTACTCCATCCATGGCTCAAGCCGCGGAAGTAGCGGGGACATTGGACTGCCGTCCCGGCCATGACGTGGGACACGCCGTCATGCTATAAGGGCTGCGATTCGCCGCCGCCGTTGCCGTGGCGCCCGTTTCCTCTCCTTCCAGTCAGTCGTCCATTCAGCGTTTTCACCAACCGGATTCGCAGGGATTGGTCGTGGAGAGACAGATCAAGCCGCCTCGCGCGCTGCTGCTCAAGCCCGGCGCCGCACCAGCGCTGGCGCTGCTGATGCAGGAAGGGCGCGTGCCGATGCCCAACCATGATGCAGCAAGGCAACGCGAAAGGCGCGAGACTTTCGGCTTCGCAATGCTGCTTGCGGCGATGCTCGTCAGCGTGCTCGCAACCTTAAGCGTGCTGCCGGCGGCGAAGGACGCTCAACGCGCAATGA
>DATBMX010000281.1:0-18643 GCA_036554625.1 Aestuariivirgaceae bacterium | reverse complement strand
GCGCGTCATGCCGAGAAGATGCGCAAGAAGAAGGCTGCCCGCGACAAGATATTGGCTGGCAAGACCATCGAGAGAGGCCTGCTGATCGTCCACACCGGCAAGGGCAAGGGCAAGTCTTCGGCTGCTTTCGGCATGGTGATGCGTGCGATCGGGCATGGCATGAAGGTTGGCGTCGTGCAATTCGTCAAGGGCGCTTGGAACACGGGGGAACGCGCCGTGCTCGAGAAATTTCCCGAATTGTGCACGCTCAAGGTGATGGGCGAAGGCTTTACGTGGGAAACACAGGATCGCCAACGCGACATCGCGCATGCCCGCGCCGGCTGGGAGGAAGCCAAGCGCATCATCGGCGATCCCTCATATCGCATGGTTCTCCTCGACGAGCTCAACATCGTCCTGCGCTATGACTATCTGCCGCAAGACGAAGTCATCGAAGCGCTGCGGAGCAAGCCGCAGGACAAGCACGTCATCGTAACGGGGCGCAACGCGAGCGAGCGAATGATCGAGATTGCCGACCTGGTGACGGAAATGGAGCTCGTCAAACATCCCTTCAGGTCGGGCGTGAAGGCGCAGCCCGGCATAGAATTCTGAGAAGGACCCGAGCAAATGGATGAAGACCGCTTCAACATGTCCCTGCGCAAGTTCCTCAAGCAGGTTGGAGTCACATCTCAGCGCGAGATCGAGCGCGTCGTTCGCGAAAAAGGCGCCATCCCGAGAGGCGGGCTCAAGGTCAGAATGGTTCTGACCGCCGAGGGCACGGATCTCCATCACGTCGTCGAGGACACGATCGATCTGGCGTAACGTTTTCCGTCACCCTGGCGAAAGTCAGGTCCGGCTTTCGCCGGAATGACGATATAGAGAGAAAGTTCATCGCAATACCTGTTGTGCGGGCGACCCGCATCTTATAGGGTCGCAGGCCATCGCAGCGTTCCGATCGAGGGAACTGGAAGACAACTCCGGTGCGGCCGACCAAATTTGGGGCCAAGGCCGGAGGCGCGGGCTTCTGGGCGGATCTCAACCGCCTTTTCGCCTTTCTCATCGCCGCTGCCGAGTGTGGCTTTGAGGACGTGACGAATGCCGGAAAAAATTGGCGTGATGCTTTGCGGCCATGGCAGCCGCGATGACGACGCCGTCAGCGAATTTGCCGTTCTTGCCGAACATCTGAAGAAGCGCTTGCCGGCATACCCCGTCGAGTTCGGATATCTGGAATTTGCTCGGCCAATTCTTCGGGAGGGTCTCGACCGTCTGCGCGACCGATCGGTCACGCGCGTGCTCGCCGTTCCGGGCATGCTCTTCGCCGCCGGCCATGCGAAGAACGACATTCCCTCCGTTCTCAACACCTATGCGGCCGAGCATCCCGGATTCCGCATCGATTACGGCAAGGATCTTGGCCTTGACTCGAAGATGCTGCGCGCCGCGGCAGACCGGATCGACGAGGCCCTCGCCTCGGCCGGAGGCAAGATCGGGCGCCACGAGACGCTGCTCGTCGTCGTTGGCCGCGGAGCATCGGACCCGGACGCGAATTCCAGCGTCAGCAAGCTGACGAGGCTTCTCTGGGAGGGTTTCGGCTTCGGCTGGGCGGAAACCGCCTATTCCGGCGTCACCTTCCCTCTCGTGTTTCCGGCACTTCAGCATGCCGCCCGGCTGGGCTACAAGCGCATCATCGTTTTTCCCTATTTTCTTTTCACAGGAATATTGGTGCAGCGCATTTACGAGGCTGTCGACCAAGCGGCGCGAGACTGTCCGGGAATCGAATTCATCAAGGCGCCTTATCTCAACGACCATCCACTGGTCGTCGCGACCTTTGCCGAGCGCATCGATCAGATTCTCGCGGGCGACACGCACATGAACTGCAGCCTGTGCAAATACCGCGCGCAGATCCCGGGCTTCGAGGCCGAAGTGGGGCTGCCGCAGCACAGCCATCATCATCATGTCGAAGGCATTGGCACGCGGAAACACGAGCACGTCCATCACGATCATGCTCACGATCACGGGCATGGCCATCACCATCATCATCCGCCCTATCCGCACGCCGACCATCCTCTCGGTCCGAGAAGCATGGCTCAGAAGCGCGAGAGCTAGCTGGCAATGCACTATCTCAGTGATCCCGAAGCCATCTACCGGCAATCCTTTGCCGCCATCCGCGCCGAGGCCGATCTATCCGCGCTGCCCGACGAGGTTCAGCCCATCGCGATCCGTCTCATCCACGCCTGCGGCATGACCGATCTCCTGCCCGATCTGCGCATCGACAGATCGCTGTCGCAGGCCGTGAGAAGCGCCCTGAGAACAGGCGCCGCCATTCTCGCCGACTGCGAGATGGTGAGAGCGGGGATCTCAAGTCAAGCTCTCCCTGAAGCGACTCGCATCCTATGCACTCTGAATGAGTCCGAAGCCCGCGAGCTCGGACGGAAGAGCGGTACGACGCGCTCCGCGGCCGCCGTCAAGCTGTGGAAACCGATGCTGGCGGGAGCCGTGGCGGTGATCGGCAATGCGCCGACGGCGCTCTTCTCCCTTCTGGAAATGATCGACGAGGGCTGTCCCAGGCCCGCGGCCATCATCGCGATGCCTGTGGGTTTCGTTGGTGCGGCGGAAGCCAAGGCCGAATTGGCAGCGAATCCCCGCGGTATTCCTCATGCAACGCTCCTGGGCAGGCGGGGCGGCTCGGCCATGGCCTGCGCCACGCTCAACGCAATCACTTGCGGGGCTGACTGGTGAACCGCTCGCTCACTCTCATCGGCATGGGGGAAGACGGTTTCGACGGCCTCTCGGCTGCAGCGAGAACGCTGATATCAGAGGCCGATATCATCGTCGGTTCGGGTCGCCTGCTCGGCATGCTTCCGCCGCTGCATGCCGCACTCTACAACTGGCCCTCGCCTTTTGATCCCATGATCGATCGCATCAGAAGCTGGAGCGACAAGAAAGTCGTCATTCTCGCAACGGGCGACCCGATGAACTACGGTGTCGGCGCTCTGCTGGCCCCCCGCCTAAGACAGGACCTCAAAATCATCCCCAATCCGTCCGCTTTCTCCTTGGCGGCGGCCCGCATGGGATGGCCTCTGCCTGAATGCGAAATGATTTCGCTGCACGGGCGCGACGCGGGCCTGCTTGATCCTTTGATCTATCCCCGGGCAAGAATCTTGGCCTTGACGGAGGGGGACCTGACCGTTCGCGCGGCCGCCGAACGTCTCAAGTGCCGAAACTACGGCACGAGCCGCATTACGGTCATGGAGCATATGGGAGGCTCGCTCGAGCGGCAGACCGCCTTTCCGGCGACACAGACGCCATCGCAGCCATTCTCCGACCTGAGCACGATGGCGATCGAATGTGTCGCTGCGCCTGGAGCCAAGCTCATGCCCAGGGTTCCTGGCCTTTCGGACGACGCCTATGCGCATGACGGTCAGATCACCAAGCGCGAAACGCGGGCCATAACCCTCGCGGCTCTGGGACCCACTCCCGGCGCTCTCCTGTGGGACATCGGAGCGGGCTGCGGTTCTGTGTCCATCGAGTGGATTCGGACGGCGCGCAATGCGCGCGCAATCGCAATCGAACCCGAGCAAGAGCGGAGAGACTTGATTTCAGCCAACGCTCAGGCCCTGGGCGCGGTGGAGCTTACGATCATTGCCGGGAGCGCGCCGGGCGCCCTTGATGGACTGCCCAGCCCGGATGCCATTTTCATCGGCGGCGGCGTGTCTGACGCGAGCGTCGTAGAGCATGCCTGGAAGGCGCTGGCGAATGGCGGCCGGCTCGTGGCCAATGCCGTGACGCTCGAAGGCAAATCGGCATTGACCCGGTATCAGGAGAGCTATGGGGGCGACCTGATCGGAATCGACATTTCGCACCTTACAGCGATTGGAAACAAGCGTGCCCTGCGGCCACAAATGGCGGTGATGCAATGGCAGGTCGTCAAGCCATGAACCGCGGCCGGCTTTACGGAGTGGGCGTCGGGCCGGGAGACACGGAGCTCCTGACATTGAAGGCCGCCCGGCTCCTCTCACAAGCCAAAATCGTTGCCTATCCGGCTCCGAACGGAAAGGAGAGTCTCGCCAGGAGAATTGTTGCTCCCCTGCTCGCTGAAACAACACGCGAGCTTTCGATCGTGATTCCCATGGACACGAGCCGCGATCCGGCACGCGAAGCCTATGACGCGGCGGCGAAGACCCTGGCGATGCATCTGGAACAAGGAGAGGACGTTCTGTTCCTCTGCGAGGGCGACCCCTTTCTCTACGGCAGCTTCATGTTCATTCATGAGCGGCTGAGAGATGCTTTCGACTGCATGATCGTTCCGGGAGTTACCTCACTCACGGCCTGTGCCGCAGTTCTCGGCCGCCCTCTTGCTGCTCGCAACGACGTGCTCAAAATCATTCCTGCACCGCTGCCGGAGGATCGGCTTCGCGACGAATTGCGAAATGTCGAGGCGGCGGCCATCATCAAGATTGGCAGACATTTCGACAAGCTTCGCCGCCTGCTGGACGAGCTCAGACTGTCGAGCCGTGCGGCCCTCGTCGAACAAGCCACGCAAGGAACTCAACGCGTTTGCCGGCTCGACGAGATGAGCGACGGTCAGGCAGGTTACTTTTCAACCATTCTGATCTACGGCGGCTGCGAGTCGTGGAGATGACGCCGGTCCTTTTCCTTGTGAATCCAGAAGCGAGAGACTGGGCCTCTCGCCTCGCGGTCCATCTTGGGGCTGTCTTGCGTGAACCGAACGATCTGAAGAGTGAACTGCGCCGGGCCTTCCGGCGACAGCAGCCCATCATCGGCATCTGCGCGTCCGGCATTCTGATCCGTATTCTGGCGCCGCTCCTGTCCGACAAGCAGAGAGAGCCCCCGGTCATTGCGCTGGCAGAGGATGGCTCGGCGGCCGTTCCGCTTCTTGGCGGACACCATGGAGCAAACGACCTTGCGCGTCGCATTGCCGATCATACGGGTGGCGTTGCAGCAATAACGACCGCCAGCGAGCTCCACTTCGGCACAAGCCTGGACAAGCCTGAAGGCTATCGCCTGTCCAACCCCCAGCATCTGAAGAATGTTGCTGCGCGCCTGATCTCGGGTGAAAAGCTGCGCGTGAAAGGTGAAGCGCCGTGGCTCTCGGCGCTGCCCAGGGCGACAGATGCATCTTTAGGCCTCCTTGTCACGGAATATGCCGTGCCGGGGAACGAGGCTTCGCTCGTCTATCACCCGCAAACGCTGGCTCTCGGCGTGGGCTGCGAGCGCGGCGTGTCTCCGGATGAGCTTATCAACAACGTCGAGGGGATTCTGCTGCGCGAGGGACTGGCTGCCAAGGCTATTGCCTGCATCGCCACCATCGACCTGAAGGCGGATGAGCAGGCCGTCAATGAGCTTGGCCGGAAGCTGGGCTTGCCGGTTCGATATTTTTCCGCCGCAGAGCTGAACGAGGAAACGCCTCGGCTGAAGAATCCTTCCGAAGCGGTGTTCCGCGAAATCGGGTGCAAAGGTGTGGCCGAAGCGGCGGCACTCAGAGCCGCTGGAGCGCAAGGCGAACTCATTGTCGAGAAGACACCATCCGCGAAAACCACCTGTGCCGTAGCGCGAGCCCCCTGCCCGATCGCCGCGGAACATGTTGGCCGCCCACGCGGCAGGCTTTCAATTGTGGGACTGGGGCCGGGTTCTGAGGAATGGCGCAGCCCGGCAGCCGAGGTGGCGCTACTCAGGTCATGCCATTGGGTGGGTTACAGCCGATATCTTGAACTGGCCGCCGACCTGCGCGTCAGCCAAACGGAGCATCGTTTCCCTCTTGGGGAAGAGGAAACTCGCGCGCGTCATGCGCTCGATCTCGCAGGTGAAGGCCATGACGTTGCGCTGCTCTGTTCGGGAGATGCCGGGATTTACGCCATGGCGGCTCTCGTCTATCAGCTACTCGATCCGAACAGCGCCTCGGGGCTGGCAGATGATGCGCGTCGCATTTCAGTCGACGTGATACCGGGCATTTCTGCCTTCCAGGCTGCGGCCGCTCGCGCTGGCGCCGTGATTGGCCATGATTTCTGTGCCATTTCTCTTTCCGATCTCCTGACCCCCTGGGATGTGATCGAGCGCCGGCTCAGCGCCGCTGCCGAGGGCGACTTTGTCGTCGCCCTTTACAATCCGCGCTCTTGCGCCCGTGTGGACCAGCTCGACCGGGCCATGGCCATCCTCAGGGCCGGCCGTCCGGCCGATACGCCGGTCATCGTCGCCTCCAATCTCGGGCGGCCCGGGGAACATCTGGATGTTCGTCGCATCGATGCGTTCGATACGTCTCGAATAGACATGCTGACAATTGTCCTTGTCGGTTCAACTTCCACACGGAGTTTCAGGCGAGGAGACGGCGCGACGATCGTCTACACACCTCGCGGCTACTCCGCTTCCCGGAACTCTGACGCATGATCGTTCATTTCATCGGTGCCGGTCCGGGGGCCGCCGACCTTATTACAGTGCGGGGCCTGAGGCTGATCGAAAGCTGCCCGGTGTGCCTCTACGCCGGCTCGCTCGTGCCAGAAGCGATCATTCACTCAGCCCCGATTGGCGCACGCGTGGTCGACACGGCGTCCATGACGCTGGACGAAATTGTTCAGGAGATGATGCTTGCGCAGAGCGAGGGCAAGGATGTTGCGCGCGTTCACTCCGGAGATCCCTCGCTCTATGGCGCCATAGCGGAGCAAATGCGCAGACTCGACGAGCTGGGCATTCCCTACGACGTTACGCCGGGCGTGCCTGCCTTTGCCGCGGCCGCCGCCGCGCTCAAGCAGGAACTTACCTTGCCGGAAATAGCACAAACCGTCATTCTCACTCGAACCTCAATGAAGGCGTCGCGCATGCCTGACAGTGAGAGCCTCGAGCAATTGGGCAGATCGCAAGCGACCCTCGCCATTCACCTGTCGATTCGAAATTTGGGCTATGTGGAGCGCGCTCTAACGCCTCACTATGGCGAGGACTGTCCCGTTATCGTTCTCTACCGCGTCACTTGGCCGGACCAGCAAATCATTCGCGGCACCTTGGCCACGATAGCCGCTAAGGTCCGCGCCGCGAAGCTTACTCGCACGGCTCTCATTTTCGTCGGTCATGTGCTGGCGGAACCGGATTTCCGCGACTCGGCGCTCTATGATTCCGGACACCAGCACATTTTGCGTCATCGCAAGATGCCCCGCCGGCCGCGCGGCGTATCAATCTAAACCCGAGCCGAAACAAGCTGCATCATTTCATCCACCGACCGGGCTGTAACGGCTTCGGGCTTTTCCTTTCTCTCCACCATGATCACGGGAACATGCAGCTGCCGGGCGGCCATCAGCTTTGCCATCGTCTGCTCGCCGCCGGAGTTCTTGCTTACCAGCAGGCTGATTTGATGGCTTCGCAGCAACGAAAGCTCCCCTTCGACGGTAAATGGAGGTCGCGACAGAACAAGCGTCCATTGTGCCGGAAGCTGCTCCTTCGGTTTCTCGATCGTACGTATGATGCCGCCTAGATCCGGTCGCTCGATGAAAGCCTTGAGTTGCCTGTGGCCCGTCGTCAGGAACACGCGTGCGGATTTGGGGGTGCATTGCGCTGCCTCTGCCAGGTCCTTGACCATCGTCCAGCGATCCGCCGTTTCCGCCCGCCAGGCCGGCCGTTCGAGCCGCAGTAGAGCGATGCCGCAGGCGTGCGCTGCGGCAAGGGCATTGGATGAAATGTTCAATGCGAAAGGGTGGGTCGCGTCGACCAGAAGCTCGATGCCTTCGCGTCGCAGGAACTGCGCAAGACCCGCGCTGCCGCCGAAACTTCCCGTTCTCGTCCGTCCATCGATTGGCAACGGCGCCGATGTCGCTCCCGACAGCGCGGTGATGACCTCATATCCCTCACGGGCGAGGCGCCGGGCGAGCTCGCGCCCTTCCTCTGTTCCGCCAAGAATGAGCACGCGTTTAGGCACGTCCCATGATCTCTCCCGAACGGCTGACGATCACGATATCGGCTTCGACGGGGGCGCCTTTGAGCACATCGCGCACCGTTGTCAAGGCGGCTTTCGCCACCGGGCTTGCCAGATCAAAACCGAGACTTGTGGCAAGTTGCTCGACCTCAAGAGCGGTATTCGCCTTGCGAGTCTCCGCGCGCACATGATCCGGCATGAGCTGCGCCAGCCAGTCGAAGTCAATTTGGCTCCGCTCGGAATGAAGATCGAGCGCTCCTTGCGCCAGCTTGGTGATTTTTCCGAAACCTCCCGCAACCGTGACGCGAGCGACGGGGTGACTGCGCAGATATTTGAGCATGGCGCCGGCAAAATCGCCCATGTCGATCAGCGCGCTCAACGGCAGTCCGTAAAGCTTGCGCACGGCTTCTTCAGACGTCGAGCCTGTTGAGCCCGCCACATGGCCGATACCGCTCGCGCGCGCCACATCAATGCCGCGATAAATCGAATGGATCCAGGCCGAACAGGAAAAGGGGTGGACAATACCGGTTGTTCCCAGGATCGACAGTCCGCCAATGATTCCGAGCCGGCCATTCCAGGTCTTGGCCGAGAGATCCTCCCCTCCAGGAATTGATATCTCGATCTCCACGTCGGCACGAGCATCGAGCTCTCTGGCAACGTCCTCGATGACCGATCGCATCATCTGCCTCGGCACGGGATTGATGGCCGGTTCGCCGGGTGCAAGAGGCAAGCCCGGCTTCGTCACCGTCCCCACGCCCTCTCCCGCCCTGAACGTTACCCCCCTGCCCCTAACCCGCACCGTCGCAATGACAGTTGCACCATGGGTCACGTCGGGATCATCTCCAGCATCCTTGATGATGCCGGCGCGTGCGAAATCGCGGGCAAGTTCCGAGATGGCGAGGGGGAAGGCAGCTTTGTCTCCCTTCGGCAAGAGGATCTCAACCGGATCTGGAAACTTTCCCGTCAACAATGCCGTGAAAGCGGCCTTGGTTGCCGCAGTTGCGCAAGCACCCGTGGTCCATCCCCGCCTCAACTCGCGCTCAGGCCCTGGATTGGAATTCGCCATGACGAACTTGTATAAAGCCTGTAGACAACCGGCAACATATCTGGACCTGGATTGAAGTGCCGAACTCCCCCAAGACCTCAGCCCAAGACTGGCTTCCGGCCACGTCCGCCCATGGCTTCTCCCGCTTGGATGGGGAGCATTTTCCGGATTTCGCCGAGGGAACGGTGTGGCTGGTCGGCGCGGGGCCGGGGGCTCCGGGACTTTTGTCGCTTCTCGCCTATCATGCCCTGCAGCAGTGCGATGTCATCGTCTATGACGCACTGGTCAACGCCGATATCCTGCGGTGGGCAGGCCCCGGCGTCCATATTGAATATGCCGGCAAGCGCGGCGGCAAGCCGTCGCCGCAGCAGAGAGACATTTCCCTGCGACTTATCGAGCTCGCCAGGCAAGGCAAACGCGTCTTGCGCTTGAAAGGGGGAGATCCCCTCATATTCGGCCGTGGCGGAGAGGAAGCGGGTCAACTGGCGCGGGCCGGCATTCCGTTTCGAATCGTGCCAGGCATCACGGCCGGCATCGGCGGGCTTGCTTACGCCGGCATTCCGGCGACGCACCGCGACGTCAACCATTCCGTCATTTTTCTCACGGGTCACGACGCCAATGGCGGCATGCCCGCCAATGTCGACTGGAAAGCGGTGGCCCGCGCTTCGCCGGTCATCGTCATGTATATGGCGATGAAGCATCTTCTCGAGATCGCTCATGCGCTCATGAGCAATGGCCGTGACCATGCCGATACGGTCACGATCGTATCCAATGCAACGATGCCACAACAGGTGGTGCATGAAACACGCTTGGGAGACCTCGAGCAGTTCCTAGCGCGTTACACGCCTTCAACTCCCGCGCTGGTCGTGGTTGGCCAGCTTGCCGAGTGGCGGGCAACTCTCGACTGGTACCGAGACCCTCTGCGGGAGAACAAGATTGGCTAATGGCCTGATCGTTGCGGCGCCTTCGTCGGGATCCGGCAAGACGCTGATCACGCTCGCTCTCCTCCGTGCTTTCAAAGACAGCGGCTTGCGAGTGACGTCGGCCAAGGTGGGGCCGGACTACATCGATCCACGCTTCCATGAAGCCGCCACGGGCAGGCCTTGCGTCAACCTCGATCCATGGGCCATGCGGCAGGAGATGATCTCCGCCCTCATTGCCGTGCAGGAGGATGAGGCCGATCTCGTTCTTATCGAAGGCGTCATGGGCCTCTTCGACGGTCCTGAGAAGGGCAAGGGCTCGACCGCTGATCTCGCAAAACAGCTGGGCCTGCCTGTAATCCTCGTGATCGACGCGTTCCACCAGTCGCAATCAGTCGCTGCTCTCGTGCATGGTTTCTCGACATTTCAAAGAGGTGTCAAAATTTCAGGCGTGATTCTCAACCGCGTCGGTAGCGATCGTCACCGGAACATGCTCACGCAAGCCCTTCCGGAGGAGCTCGTCCTAGGTTCGGTGCCCCGGCTGTCGGGCCTGGAAATACCCGCACGGCACCTGGGGCTGAAACAAGCCCAGGAGCTCGGCGGCCTTCAGGAATTCATCTCGCGCGCGGCAGAACTTGCCGGCGCGCGCATCGATCTCGAAAAAATCAAGGCTTTGGCGCGACCATTGGCGCTCGAACCGGTCTTGCCGCAATTCCTTCCGCCATTAGGACAGCGCATCGCCGTTGCGCGCGATCAAGCCTTTGGATTTGCCTATGAACACATATTGGCAGGCTGGCGGGCGCAGGGCGCCGAGCTGCAGTTTTTCTCGCCGCTTGCGGACAAGGCCCCGGCTCCGGACGCTGATGCCGTTTTTCTCCCAGGCGGCTACCCGGAACTGCACGCGGCGCGACTGGCAGGCAACGCGCATTTTCTCGATGGTCTCGGCCAAGCAGCGGCACGCGGCGCACTGATCTATGGCGAGTGCGGCGGCTTCATGGTGCTGGGCCGCTATTTGACCGATCAGAACGGCAAGACTCACCCGATGGCTGCGCTTTTGCCACATGCAACAAGCTTCGCCGAAAGAAAACTAACTCTGGGGTACCGTATTCTGAGACACAAGGGCGCCCTTCCTTTTCCGGCGCAGCTGCGCGGCCATGAGTTTCACTATTCCTCGCTTGCCGAGCCCGTCCGGGGCGATCATCTCTTCACGATGCGGGACGCCAGTGGACAGCGTCTTGGTCCGGCGGGGCTCAGAATGGGCCGCATCATGGGATCCTACGCGCACATCATTGATCGGGAAGATTGACCGTGACCCGCGCCATCATGCTGCAGGGCACCGGTTCGAATGTCGGGAAGTCTCTCCTTGCAACCGGTCTTGCCCGGGCCTTCGCCAATCGTGGTTTGCGGGTGCGCCCGTTCAAGCCTCAAAACATGTCGAACAACGCTGCTGTTACACCGGATGGCGGTGAAATCGGCAGAGCTCAGGCGCTTCAGGCGCTTGCCGCCCGTGTTCCGCCGAGCGTCCACATGAATCCTGTTCTGCTGAAGCCCGAATCGCCCACGGGCGCGCAGGTCATCATCCGCGGGCAACGCTGCACGACGTTGAAGGCTCATGAATTCATGCACCGGAGGCGCGACTATCTGCCTGTGGTGGTGCAAAGCTACCGCGAGCTCGGCCGCGATGCTGATCTCATCATCGTCGAAGGCGCGGGCTCTCCGGCAGAGATGAATCTTCGCGAAGGAGACATTGCCAACATGGGATTCGCGGAGGTCGTCGACATCGACGCTCTGCTTGTCGGAGACGTACACCGCGGCGGCGTCATTGCGAGCGTCGTCGGGACATATCATATATTGGACCAGCCCGACGCGGCACGACTCAAGGCCGTGCTCATCAACAATTTTCATGGCGACATGTCGTTGTTCGCGGACGGCCGAAAGCTCATCGAGAGAATCACGCGTCGTCCCGTCCTGGGAGTCATACCTCATTTCGCCTCGGCAAAATTTCTTCCTGCCGAGGATGCTCTCACTCTTGAAGACAGAATGGAGCAATCGAGCGGTCCATTGAGGATTGCCGTGCTGCGCCTGCCGCGAATCGCCAATTTCGACGATCTCGATCCTCTGCGGCTCGAGCCTGGCGTATCGCTGCGTTTCGTCGAAGCAGGCGAACCCATACCGGCGGATGCGCGGCTCGTGATCATTCCCGGATCAAAGTCGACCATCGCCGACCTTGCTTTTCTCATCCGCGAAGGATGGGATATCGACCTGCGAGCACATGTGCGCCGTGGCGGGCGTGTCCTTGGCATATGCGGTGGCTATCAAATGCTGGGGCGCGTAGTTCACGATCAATGCGGGCTCGAAGGACCTGCTGCAAGTGCCCCGGGTTTGGGAATGTTGAATGTCGAAACATCACTCTCCCCGCGCAAGGAACTCACTCTCGTGGAAGCGCACCACGCTCAGTCGAATGCGCCGATAACGGGATATGAGATACACCTGGGAAGCACGACTGGCGAGGATTGTACGCGCCCCTTCGCATGTGTGAGGGGTGCGCCGGAGGGTGCGCGATCGCCCGACGGCCGGGTCGAGGGCACGTATCTGCACGGCTGCTTCGGCAGCGACCCCTTTCGCGCCGCCTATCTGCGGACTCTCGCGGACAGCCTGGACAGCGGCATTTCTTATGGCTCGCTCATTGAAGAAACGCTCGAAAGTCTCGCGCGTCATCTCGAGCAGCATATCGCTCTCGATCGCGTTCTCGAACTTGCCCGACCCGTAAAATTCGGTTGATGGATCTTTCGAGCACCCTCGGTACCGCACTGGTGGCACTCGTTGTCGAGCGCCTCTTCGGCTACCCTCGCTTTCTGCTCCGGCTCATCGGCCATCCGGTAGAGTGGATGGGCAAACTCATTTCCCATCTCGACCGCTCGCTCAACCGGGAAACTGGAGGCAAGTGGGTCCAGCGTCTGCGAGGCGCAATCTCTCTGCTGCTGCTCGTGATTGTGGTTGGCGTGACTGCGATTGCCGTCACATTTGTCTTGCGCCAATTCGAAGGAGGCTCGATTTTCGAGGCTCTCCTTGCGACATCCTTGATCGCCCAGGCCGATCTTCGCCGCTTCGTCTCTGCTGTTGCCGATGGTCTGGAGCAAGGCGTGGATCAAGGCAGGGCTGCCGTTTCTCATATCGTCGGACGCGATCCATCGACGCTCGATGAAAGCGGCGTAGCGCGTGCCGCAATTGAAAGCCTGGCGGAGAACACGTCGGACGCAATTGTCGCTCCCGTTTTCTGGCTCGCGCTGTTGGGGCTGCCAGGCATTGCGATCTACAAGGCGATAAACACTGCAGACAGCATGATAGGCCACAAGAGCGAGCGCCATTTGCACTATGGCTGGGCCGCCGCCCGACTGGATGATCTCGTCAATCTGCCTTGTTCACGCCTGACCGGCTTTCTGTTTGCGAGCGCCGCGTCGCTGACAAGTCCGACGCGCGGAGCGGGCGCATTCGAGACGATGATAAAGGATGCCAAGAGACATTTTTCTCCCAATGCCGGCTGGCCGGAGGCAGCGATGGCCGGTGCACTCGAGGTGCGTCTGGGCGGGCCCCGCTCCTATCAGGGGGCAAGAGTCGATCTCGCCTGGATTGGGCAAGGACGCGACTCGCTCGGGTCTGCGGATATTCGCGAGGCTTTGAAGCTGCAATCCAGAACGCTCAACCTCCTGACGGTCCTCGTGGCGATTGCCGCCATTTTCAGCCCTTGAGGCGCAAGGGCAGGCCCGCCACTATGAAGACGACATGCGAGCAAGCCGCGGCAATCTGCTGGTTGGCGAAACCGGCTTCATCGCGAAAGCGTCGCGCCAATGCATTGTCGGGTACGATGCCCAGTCCCACTTCGTTCGAGACAAGAACGAGAGCCCCATCGAGTTGCGGCAGCAGCTTGCATAGCTCCTCGACCGCGTCGGGAATTGGCTTATCGGCCAGCAGCAGATTGCTGATCCAAAGCGTCATGCAGTCTACCAGCACGAACCGCCCTGCCCGACATTCCTTTCTGAGGACATGAGCCAGAGCAATCGGCTCCTCGATCGTGCGCCATTTGCCGCCCCGACGCTGGCGATGATGCGCGATGCGCGACCGCATCTCCTCATCGCCAGGCTCTCCCGTTGCGACATAGACGAGTTCTCCCGGATGTGATTGCGCGAGCCGTTCCGCATAGGCGCTCTTTCCAGAGCGCGCACCGCCGATGACGAGCCACTGCGACCTCATGACCGGTCTGGCGGAATTCGGGCAATGAAATGGCCGCGCATCTCGCGAGGCCAGTCGCGAAAGGGAACGATGCCAGCCTCGCTCGCTCCATGCAGGTCGAACCAGTGGAGGATCGCCTCTGCCGCCTCGCTCGTCGGGTTGAAGTCCCCCGCCAGATAGGAATAGCGCTGATCGTCGCGAAGCAGAACGTTGCAGTGCCTGACACATGACCATAGGCAGGGCTGCCGCTCGATCTTCACATCGTCGCGGGCTCGGGACTTGAGCACACTCTCCATTTCGGCAATGAGCATCTCGCCGCCCGTTCGACCATCAGGCGCCGTCTGGGAGGCCCGGCTATAGCGGCAGGTGGTACAGAAAACGAGGGCGCGCATAAAGCACATCTTGAGATTGCGATTGACGGGTCACGCCAAGCAATGGGAAACATTGCCCGGTCTGTCAACCTTCAGCCCCAAAATGCCCATCACGAACCTTGCTTTTATCGCTTCCGACGCGCCTGAGGCCAAGCTGGCGCAAAAGTCGCTTTCCAAGCGCTACGGCAATGCGAAGCCGCAGGCGGCCAGCTATATCATCGCACTTGGCGGCGATGGCCTCATGCTTCAGACGCTGCACAAATTCGGTCATACGGGAAGGCCGATATACGGCATGAACCGTGGTTCCGTAGGGTTCATGATGAATGACTACGCCGAGGACGATCTCCTGGAGCGCCTCGAGCGGGCAGAGGTCACGGTCATTCATCCTCTTCGCCTTACGACCAGGGACCGCCACGAGCGGAAGCACAAAGCCATTGCTTACAATGAAGTATCGATGCTGCGACAGACATATCAGGCAGCAAAACTGTCGATCGCCATCGACGGCAAGCAGAGACTGAAGGAGCTAATTGCCGACGGCATTCTGTTATCCACTCCGGCCGGATCAACGGCCTACAACCTGTCAGCGCACGGACCCATTCTTCCGATCAACTCGCGTCTGCTCGCTCTGACGCCGCTTAGTGCTTTTCGTCCCCGACGATGGCGCGGGGCCATTTTGCCACATGATGCGAAGGTGAGCATAACCGTGCTCGAACCCGACAAACGGCCGGTAGCGGCGGTCGCAGATCACACGGAATTTCGCGACGTGGCCCGGGTCGAGATCTGCGAAGACTCAACAATCTCCGCCACGTTGCTTTTCGACCAGGGCAACAACCTCTCGGAGCGCGTACTTTCAGAACAGTTTCTTTTTTGAGCGCCGATTCTCGTTTAGTGAAGCATTAATCTGCGGTCGCTATCCTGATCATCGTGAGTTGCGTACCGGCTGACAAGCCGACAGGAGTGAAAGGTGCCGGACCAAAGCGTCCGGCATCTTTTTGTTTGGGTCACCGAGATCTTAAGTTCGGTAAAGACAATGAAGATGAGAAGTTTTAGGCGGCCTGCGCCAGATTGGATTTGAGCCTGGCCGCTACGATGCGGGCGCGCTCTGGCCCGAAGTTCTCGACAAGGTCCAAGAGTCTCATTTTCTCATGGAGGCCGATGTCGCCGCAGCCCGTGACGATCTTTTCGATCGTGCGGACGCCAAATTGATCGCTGGAGACATCCTCACCGCTACGCCGTGCCAAGCGCTCGACTTCGCGCGCGGCTTGGATGAGTCTCACGCAAGCCGTCGGCAGCCGGCAGCGGTTGAAGATCGCCTTGATGCTGACCGGTCCTCGTTCATAGAACAGTCTCTGAAGCCGTTTTACGGGGATGCCGGAAAGGACAGCCAGGGAGTGCTCCACGACATGCATCGCTCCGTTCAAGGCCGCTCTGACGAGGAGTGAGGGGGTCAACATTCTTCGGGTCAGAAGAAACGAGATCGCCTTGTCGAGCTCCGCTTCGGATGCCTGCACCAGCACATGCAGCGTTGCCGATTCTTCTGCATCTGCCAGCAGTTCGGAGGGATCAGCCGTGCTGAAAGCCGCCGCGTGGAGATAGTCCTGGATTCTGCGCGAGGCGTGCTTTGCCTGCAAAATTCTGATGTCGAGTGGAAGGTCGTCGCGGGCCAGCAGCCGCTCCATGATCTGCGGCCGATCTTGAAAGCGTCGATATAGTGCGCGGTAGTCGGCCTCGCAGGGTTCGAACTCCGGATTGTCAAGCAACGCGGCACATGCCGGCCAATCAGTTCGCTGCACAATGTAGTCCGCACATTGGCAAAAGAGATCGTGGCGAGCGGCAAGATGAACCTGCCGAACCATGTCTCCCAGTTTGAGAACTGCAAGCATCCTTGGCAGATCGAAGGCTGGGCTCTTCGTCACGAATGGCAAGGCGATCTCATCCTCGTCGGCAACGATGGTGAACATCAGCTCGGGCTCGAGCGGCGTGACCACGCTCAAGAACTCGGCCGTGCTTCGTCGAACCTCAAAAATCGGGTCGCTTGCGAGTTTGATCAAGTTGGCGACGGCGTCCTGCCGCTGCGGGGATGATTCCGCCCGTTCTGAGATGAACGTCGCCAACTGCCGCGCCAGCTCAGCGCGCGCGTCGGCACCGCCGCACATCAACGCCTCGTCAAATGGCTTCGCCTCGGATGAATTGTCTTGGACGGAATCGCTCACGACATGTCCGGTTCAAGTGCAGCTCACTTGGAGCTTTCTTGCCTTAACCCTTGCAAACAACACTTAAGATTCCGTTTACCATGACGTGCGGCCGGCTACCTCGCCACCGCCGGCGCAGCTGATCCGTCAAGAGGCTGCGCAGCGCTCTTGCTCACATCGTCGGCCAAGGCTTTGGCGGTGACGGCTGTTGTGACTGGCGACACCTGCACGACCGGCCCGGCTTCCTTCGGCACCATCGGCCGACGCAGCGTGCGGAACAATGCAAAGACGCCCGTTGCGCCATAGACGGCCATGAGATAGATCAGGAAGCCGATGGAACCGAATTGACTCATGAAGGCTCCGACGAGCACCGGTCCGAGAATTGCTCCGATGCCATAGAGGAGAATGAGCTTGCTTGATGCACCCAGCATCTGGTCCCTGCTCAAGTGATCGTTGGCGTAAGCCAGGACGAGCGAATAGATCGGCAGGGCGATGGCGCCAAATGCCGCAATCATGCCGATAAGCGCCAGATGCGTGAGAGCTGCAGCAGGTATAGCCGCCAGGCACAGGCCTGCTGCCACGAAGCTAAGAGCGGTAAGCATGGCCCGCCTATCGAACCGATCAGAAAGGGCGCCGAGCGGATATTGAGAGAGAATGACGGCGAGCGGCGGCAAAGCCATCATCAACGAGATATATGGCAGCGAAAGCCCGGCCGAAATGCCGAAGACCGCTCCCATGCTGAAAAAGGCACTCTGTCCAAGACCATTCGCAAAGACCGCCACGGCTGCCAAGGGCGAGGCGCGGTAGATGTCGATCACGCTCACCCCTTTCGTCGTCTCGATATTGGGTGGTTCGGAGCGCATGAGCGATATGGGCACGAGGGCCAGCGAGACCAGCGCCGAAACGGCGATGAACCTGGCGAATCCGCTCTCGTCCGAAATATTGAGAAGGAGCTGGCCGCAGCCCATCGCTCCGAAAGTCAACGTCATGTAGATCGACAGGATCTTGCCGCGGTTCTTGTTGTTGGACACGTCGTTGAGCCAGCTTTCCGCGACGATATAGAGACCTGATGTGCAAACCCCTGCTACGAAGCGCATGGCGAACCAAAACAGAGGATCTATCCATAGAGGAATAAGCAGAACGGCGGTCGAAACGATCGAGGCAAAGGCGGCGAAAACCCTGATATGCCCGACATCAGTGACGATGCGCGGCGTGAGATAGGCGCTCAAGATCAGGCCAAGCGAGTAGCCCGACATGATGAAGCCGGTCGTAGCGGTGTCGAAATTTTCAGCCGCGGATCTGATGCCGATGAGAGACCCGTGCAAGCCGTGACCAAGGGCGAGGATTGTGACGCCGAGAAGTAACGTCCATATTGGACGCGTATTGCCCCACATGTAACGACTCCGCTCTCAAACTGCCAGGTTCGGAGAATGGTCCATTTCCCCTTCTCGTGCCAGAGCGGAGGCGCTCTAGATCGGGGGGTGGAGAGCTCCAACCTGCCTGAGCTTCATATCGATGATGGGAGCGTCAAAGGGCTTCAAGAAACATTCTGACGCACCGCTCAAAATCGCGCGGGCAATCAGTCCTGGTTGGGGCCGTTCCGAAAAGACGAGAACTTTCGGCTCGCGCCCTTTCGATGCTTTTCGAAGAAGGCTCATGAAGTCATGACTCTCGAGCCCCTGAAGATTTTGCGGTATGACCACAAGGTCCAGCCGCTGCCGCTTCAGCACCGAGACCGCCTGCTTCACAGTCCCTACCATCGCCAGTTCGAACCCATAGGGTCTAAAAAGACGCGCCAAGTGCTGGCGATCCGCGCAATCAGCCGCGACTATCAAACATTGCAGCATTGTTCTTCCTCGAGCTGCAGCAGTCCTTTGGCAACGCATGCCTAGTGAGAACTCCTGCGTTCAACTGGTTAATCGCCCGTTAACGGATCTTGCAATATCGCAGCGAATGAGGAAAAATCTCACATTTGCAATGACTTACAAAAGTGC
>DATBMX010000273.1:0-3140 GCA_036554625.1 Aestuariivirgaceae bacterium | reverse complement strand
CTCGCTCTGACCTTTCGTCTGGATCGCCTCGAACAGTGGTTCCCAGCGGGCCCGAGCCTCCGCCCAGGATTTCGTCAGTTGATTACCCTCGAAGGTCTTCAGCTCGAACATACGTCCGTTTGAGAGATTGCCGTTGTGCGGGATAGCTAGGAGTGAGCCGCCGGTTTTGTCCTCATAGGCCTGCATCCACCTCCAAAGGTCCTCGGGGTTCTCACTGTCGAAAGTCGTAAACGGCAGGACCTGATCGGCCTTCTGCCTATCATCACGGTAGATCACATTGCGATGGAGATTGTCGCCGCCGCCGGCATTGGAGGTCCACTCATAGGCAATGAACGCGGTGAACGTGCCGGGGTCATTGAACTCCTCCATGATCTTGTTGTTTTCCTGCCAGACCGACTTGGCGAACTTCGGATCCATGACGGGTGCCGGCAGCGCCTTGTTGGATTGCGCATTGATCAGCTCCATCGTGGCCTTCGCCGCTTCTTCGCCGCCGGCCTCCATCATGTCGTGCCATTTCTCTAGGACGGGATCGGCCATCAACTCCGGATTTCCCGCCTTTAGCTCGGTAATGATTCCAGCCCCATCGGAATGATCGGTAACCGCAATCCAGTCGAGCGGGCGCGAGAGCCTGACGGGCTGGCCGGTGTTGGACATCACCTCCTCGCCACGGGCAAAGCGCAAGGCGTCACGGGGTGTGAGAGTGGCGCCCGACATGCCTGCGTCGGCGGACCATGCCGTGTGCACGTGCTGGTCGCCCCAGAAGACGTGGCTTGGATAATTGCGTCCTGCATAGGGCGAGTAGCCCGGTTTCTTGGCGTACTTTGCAATGGTTGAGGGATCGGGCTGCCCGGCATCCATGAAGCCCTCTTGCGCCGTCGCGGGAACTACGAGGCAGCTCGTGGCAGCTACCAAGAGCAAAGCGATACGGCTGGCCATTACAAATCCTCCCTAATCTATGTCTTGTGGTCGCTAGCCTCTCGGCGTGTACCAGATAGGCGAGGTGTAGGCGCGCTCCTGGGTCATCATTGGCACCCCATCCGACATCTCGATATTGAACCGCTTTGCCTCGTAGGCCGTCCAGCGCGGTGTCGGTATCTCTATGACCCGGGCATAATAAAACGCGCGCTGGTCTGGATCGAAATCCGGATCCTCCCACACCGCGATCAGCTCCGGCGCGCCGATTGAGTTGCTCCACGTCGCGTTCTTAACGTCCACGGTGTGGCCAACCGGGGGCACCTTGCCGTCAGCGCCGGGCTTGCGGTCGCCGCTCCACACGACGTCATAGACCCTCTCCTCGGTCTTCCCGTCCTCTCCTAGCCAGCCCTTGATAATCTGAATGCGGTCGAGGTTACCGCTATAGGGATCCTTTGCCGCAGCGACCAGGAAAGTGGGCGCCTTGCCTGTCGGGGCGTCACGCAGATCGCCACCCATAGGAACGCCTTTGGCGTAGCCAGCATTGGCGGGGAGCCGTGTTTTGGTATCGTCATTCGTGAAGTCCCAGCCGCCGAAGAACCGAACTGTAATTCGCGGGCCGGTCGTGGCATAGGTTTCCTTCCGCTTCATCGCATCGAAGATCGCCTCGCGGGTGTTTTCGGTCGCCCAGACCCCTGCATAGCCGCCGGCGGCTTGCTGCCAACCCTTGATAGTGAACTTTGGATCAGGGGCCTCGATGACGACGTGCTCCCACCGATGCGGCTCAGGCTCGACCCCGGAGTGCTTGCCGAAGAAATTCTCTTCCTCGACCGCGGCCATTGCGGTGTGCGCGTCCGTCGAGCCGACCATGCCGAACTTGAAGGGGTTCACGCCAAGCTCTTTCTCCAGCATCAGGCCGGTCTTGAGAGCTTGGCGGGCGTATTCCCATTGCAGCATGTCAGGCGTTTTGGCCTCGGTGCCGTTAAGGTTCGACTTGTCCCATTTCTCGTAGTCGGCGAACTCGTCGTTCGGCGACAGCATGGGGTGCGTCTCGCCGTCGCCCTTGATTTGGGTGACCTCGACCAGGGGCTCGTATTGGATTCGCATCGCGGCCAGTTCCTTGGTGAGCGGCTGGCCGTCAAAGGTTTCGACGGTGAACATCCGCCCGTTCGACAGGTTGCCGTTATGCGGAATGGCCAAAACCTCGGCGCCGATCTCCTTTTCGAGCGTCGCAAGATGCTTCCAAAGGTCCTCCGGGTTTTTGCTATCGTATTGGGAGAACGGCACAGTGCGGTTGGCTACAGTGGAGTCGCCGCGGAAGATGACGTTACGATGCAGGTTATAGCCGCCGATCGCCGTCCACTCATAGCCGATCAAGGCGGTAAACACGCCCGGCTCGTTGTATTTGTCGGCCAGCGCCGTGTAGGCCTGCCAGGCATCGCGGACAGCCTTGTCGCTCTTGATCGGCGGCTCGTCGCCGGACAGCGAGCCCACGATCTCCATAGCGGTTGCGAATTTCTTTTGGTCATCGCCCTTGGTCAGGGCCTCGTACCATCGCTTGCCGGCTTCGGTGGACAGGATCGCTTGGTCGCCGTTGAGCAATTGCGGCATGAGCCCATACATCTCGGCGTGATCGGCAATCACCAAAAAATCGAGCGGCCGCGACAGCTTGGCGCGCAGTCCGTGCGTGGTCGTGATCTCCTCGCCGCGTGCGAAGCGGTACGCATCCTCCTGGCCGATACGGCACATGGTGCCGGCATCGACCGAGACAGCGGTGTGCAGGTGCGTGTCGCCCCATAAAACCTTAGTCGGAAAGTTCCGCCCCGCATATGGAGAGAACTGCGGTCCTACGACGTCGGCGACGCCTTCCTTGGTCGGAAGTTGTATGACTCCCTCCTGAGCCAGGACGGGTTGTAACAGGCAAAGCGGTACTAAGGGCGCAATCAACGCAACCGCACTTCTTCTCATGAGACGCCTCCTCGTCGTTAATTTCATCCTCCCGTGGGAAACACGCCTGCGACACGGCGCGTCCTTTGAATGTTATGGCCAAATTCGGCCCGATGATAGCTCCCCCATATCCGCTTCGGGGTCAGAAGCGGACATCGGTGAGGGGGTCAGCTATATCCACCTTTCACTTGGAAGCGGACCTCGCAAGGTGATCAGCAGAATGCCGTTTTGAGGCCGTCCTAAAGTCCGTGACTGGCGTTCTGGAGCCTCGGGGGTTTCCC
>DATBMX010000232.1:0-6681 GCA_036554625.1 Aestuariivirgaceae bacterium | reverse complement strand
GGATCTCGAGCGGATCCGACGGCTTTTCGACGTGCTCGAGACAAAGAAGGACCTCCTTGATCTTCTCGGCGCGGCGGAGAAAGGAGAGGGCGTTCGCATCTTCATCGGGTCGGAGAACAAGCTTTTCTCCCTGTCGGGATCATCGCTCATCGTCGCACCCTACAGGGACGGCAAGGAAAAGATCGTGGGCGTGCTGGGCGTGATCGGGCCCACCCGCATCAACTATGCCCGGATCATACCCATGGTCGATTATGCCGCCCGGGTGGTCGGCCGCCTGATCACTTGATTTTTGCGGCCCGGTTTATGATATCGGGCGGGAACCCAAGCAGCTATTCACCAGGTGCAATGAACGAAGAGAAGAAAATGGACGCGCCCGAGGCCGCGGAAGCAGAGGAGCGGCAGGCCGCCCATGGCGCCGAAGAGCCTCAGGCCGAGACCGAGGCCGATCCTCTCACGCTCGCGCTCCAGGCCATCGACGCCCTGCGCGCGGAGAATGCGGAGCTCAAGGATCGGGTCTTAAGGACACTTGCCGAGATGGAAAATCTGCGCAAGCGCGCCGAGCGCGAAAAGGCCGAGGCCACGCTTTACGCCGCCAGCAATTTCGCGCGCGATCTGTTGAGCGTGGCCGATAGTTTTTCCCGCGCACTTTCCGCCCTGTCGCCCGAGCAAAGGACCAATGCCGATGAATTGTGCAGCACTCTCATCGCCGGGGTCGAGGTAACGGAGCGGGAACTGACAAATGTCTTCGAGCGTCATGGCATCAAGCGGATGGAAGCCCTGGGCCAGAAATTCGACCCGAATATGCACCAGGCCATGTTCGAAGTGCCCACGGCAGACCAGCCGCCCGGCACGATCGTGCAGGTCATGCAGGACGGCTATGCGATCGGCAGCCGGTGCTTGCGGCCGGCTCTCGTCGGGGTATCCAAGGCGCCGGCGAACGACGCCTGACCTTGAGGCTTGCTCACCCGGCGCAGGGTGAGATTGATTCGACCTCCCTGGCTCAGGAGACGGGAGGTGCCTGGCAGGATGCGATCGATGCCGTGATAGCGCAGGCGGGACGGTCCGCCCAAGACGACAACATCTCCGGATGAGAGCTTGATGGTCGAAGTTTTCCCTCGGCGCTCCAGGCCGCCCAGCCGGAAAACAGCCGTGTCGCCAAGAGAAATCGACACGACGGGGGCAGAGATGTCCTCCTCGTCCTCGTCGCGGTGGAGCGCCATCTTTGCGCCTTGCCCGTAGTAATTGACGAGGCAGGCCTGCGGATCATGCGGATAGTCCGAAAGCGCGCGCCAAATGTCGAGCAGTTGCGGCGGCATGGGCGGCCAAGGCTTGGCCGTCTCGGGATGGAAGGGCTGGTAGCGATAGCCGAGCCGGTCGGACACCCAGCCGAGTGCGCCCAGGTTGGACATCCGCACCGAGAATGGGTGGCCGGTGCGTGGCATCACGGGCGTGAAGAGCGGCGCCTCGTGCAACGCCCGGTCAAGGGTCTCGAGAAGCTCGCTTTGCGCGGCGGGACCAAGGAAGCATGGAAAATGAAGGAAGCCGTGGGTCATAAAGGCAACAACCATTTCAAAAAGCTTCAAGAAAGCACATCACGGCAACTTGATGGCACAAACAGGTCACCTTATATAAGTCGCCAACGCTTCGGCCTGGCCCCTTCCCGAGGGCCTTAAGGCCGCTGTTTTGACAATGGAGGCTACCTCCCCCCGGGAGGCAGGGGCAAAGGGCGCCGTTTGGGCCCATGAGGCGGCTTGCCGCAAAAAGGAGTTGATTCAATGGCTAGAGTTATCGGCATTGACCTCGGCACCACGAACTCGTGCGTGGCAGTCATGGAAGGCAAGGCGCCGAAGGTTATCGAAAATGCGGAGGGGGCGCGGACCACTCCGTCCATCGTTGCATTCAATTCGGACGGCGAGACACTGGTCGGCCAGCCGGCGAAGCGCCAGGCCGTCACCAATCCGGAGAATACTTTCTTTGCCATCAAGCGCCTCATCGGACGGCGCTACGACGATCCAATGGTGGAGAAGGACAAGAAGCTCGTGCCTTACAAGATCATCCGGGCGGACAATGGCGACGCCTGGGTCGAGGCGCGCGGGCAGAAGTTCGCGCCATCGCAAATCTCCGCCTATGTGCTGATCAAGATGAAAGAGACGGCGGAGCGCTATCTGGGCGAGCCCGTCACGCAGGCGGTGATCACCGTTCCCGCCTATTTCAACGACAGCCAGCGCCAGGCGACGAAGGACGCCGGAAAGATCGCCGGCCTTGAAGTGTTGCGCATCATCAACGAGCCGACGGCGGCAGCTCTGGCCTATGGTCTCGACAAGAAAGAAGCGGGAACCATCGCGGTCTACGACCTCGGCGGCGGCACGTTCGACATTTCGATTCTCGAGATCGGCGACGGCGTGTTCGAAGTGAAATCCACCAATGGCGACACGTTCCTGGGCGGCGAAGATTTCGACATGCGCATCGTCGATTATCTCGCCGACGAATTCAGAAAGGATCAGGGGATCGACCTGCGCAAGGACAAGCTCGCCCTGCAGCGCCTGAAGGAGGCTGCGGAAAAGGCAAAGATCGAGCTTTCGTCCTCGACGCAGACGGAGATCAACCTGCCGTTCATCACCGCTGATGCTTCGGGTCCGAAGCATATGACCATGAAGCTGACGCGGGCGAAGCTCGAGTCCCTCGTCGAGGATCTCATTCAAAAGACCGTCGAACCTTGCCGCTCGGCTCTGAAGGATGCCGGGCTCACGGCCGGCCAGATCGACGAGGTGGTGCTCGTCGGCGGCATGACGCGCATGCCGAAGGTCATCGAAACCGTCAAGCAGTTCTTCGGAAAAGAGCCTCATAAGGGCGTCAACCCGGACGAGGTGGTGGCGATCGGCGCCGCCATCCAGGCAGGCGTGCTCAAGGGCGAGGTCAAGGACGTTCTGCTTCTCGACGTGACACCGCTGTCGCTCGGCATCGAGACACTGGGCGGCGTGTTCACCCGGCTCATCGAGCGGAACACCACGATTCCCACGAAGAAGAGCCAGGTGTTCTCGACTGCGGACGACAATCAGACCGCAGTGACCATCCGCGTGTTCCAAGGCGAGCGCGAGATCGCGCAGCACAACAAGCTGCTGGGTCAGTTCGATCTCGTCGGCATTCCTCCCGCTCCGCGCGGCGTGCCGCAAGTGGAGGTGACCTTCGACATCGATGCGAATGGCATCGTCAACGTATCGGCCAAGGATAAGGCGACGGGCAAGGAGCAGCAGATCCGCATCCAAGCTTCCGGCGGATTGTCAGAGGCCGAGATCGAGAAGATGGTGAAGGATGCCGAGGCCCATGCCGCGGAAGACAAGAAGCGCAAGGAGCTTGTCGAAGCCAAGAACCAGGCCGAGTCTCTCATCCATTCGACGCAGAAGTCTCTGACGGAGCTCGGCGACAAGGTGTCGGCGGCGGACAAGTCGGCCGTCGAGACGGCAATCGCCGATCTCAAGTCCGCTCTCGAAGGCGAGGATACGGAGGCGATCCGTTCAAAGTCGAATGGCCTCGCCCAGGTGGCGATGAAGCTCGGCGAAGCGCTTTACAAGTCACAGCAGTCGGCGGGTCCGCAAGAGACCGGCGGCGATGCCGGCCAGGACGACAAGGGCGCCGGCGGAAAGGACGATGTCGTCGACGCAGATTTCACGGAAGTGAAGGACGACGACAAGAAATCGGCTTGAGGTTATGCTCCCGCCTGCCGTCTTGAGCCTTGCGTAGCCAAGATTCTCGATCAGCAGGCGGGGGTATTTTTTGCGGGGCCCAGGATTAGATGGCGAAGCGCGACTATTATGAAGTTCTGGGCGTCCGACGCGGGGCGGACGAAAAGGAACTGAAGTCCGCCTTCCGCAAACTCGCCAAACAGCATCATCCCGATGCAAATCCGGGCAGCAAGAGCGCGGAGCACAGGTTCAAGGAAATCAACGAAGCCTATGACATTTTGAAAGATCCGCAGAAGCGGGCCGCATATGATCGCTTCGGTCACCAGGCCTTCGAGGGTGGGATGGGGGGCCAGGGGCCTTTCGGGCAAGGCGGGTTCGGACCGGAATTCACATCCTCGATGTCGGACATTTTCGAGGATTTGTTCGGAGAGTTCATGGGCGGCCGACGCGGGGCTCGGCGCGGCGGCTCCGGGGCGCAACGCGGGTCGGACCTTCGCTACAATATGGAGATCGGCCTCACCGAGGCCTATACGGGCAAGACTGCCCAGATCCGGGTGCCCTCATCGGTAACCTGCGACGCCTGCAACGGCAAGGGCGCCAAGCCCGGCTCTTCGCCAAAGACCTGCCCGACATGCCAAGGCACGGGCGCGGTGCGGCAATCCTCGGGCTTCTTCACCGTGGAGCGCACCTGCCAGAGCTGCCAAGGCCGCGGACAGGTGATCTCAGACCCCTGCATGAATTGCCATGGAGCGGGGCGCATCACGAAGGAGCGCACGCTTTCGGTCAACATACCGGCAGGGGTGGAGGACGGCACACGCATCAGGCTGGCGGGCGAAGGCGAGGCGGGACTGCGCGGCGGACCGGCGGGCGATCTCTATATTTTTCTGTCGATCAAGCCGCATGAATTCTTCCAGCGCGACGGGGCGGATCTGTTTTGCCGGGTGCCGATCTCGATGACGGCTGCCGCATTGGGAGGCGAAATCGAAGTGCCGACGATCGACGGCAAGAAGGCGCGCGTGGGCGTG
Organism: Aestuariivirgaceae bacterium; assembly: GCA_036554625.1. Lineage (GTDB taxonomy): Bacteria > Pseudomonadota > Alphaproteobacteria > Rhizobiales > Aestuariivirgaceae > DATBLQ01. The sequence goes on along the minus strand of DATBMX010000232.1, from coordinate 1,973 downwards.
CCGGAAGGCACGCAGACAGGGAAACAGTTCCGACTGAGAGGGAAAGGCATGCCGGTGCTGAGATCGGGACAGGCCGGGGACATGTATATCCAAGTTTCGGTGGAAACGCCGGTGAATCTGTCGAGAAGGCAGAAGGAATTGCTGCGCGATTTCGAGCAGCAGGCAAAGGACAATTCGCCGCACTCGGAGGGCTTCTTCGCCCGGGCCAAAGCCTTTTGGGAGGGGTTCGGGGGCTGAGCGCCGGCGGCTCTTCACTCGTTTCAGCTTCTGCTTGCATTTGCCCTTCACAGCCGCCATGCGTCCATGGTGTGGTCATGCATTCGCTTGGAGGGAGCACGCCCATGAAAGCCTATTGGATCGCACATGTGACCGTGAGCGACGCCAATCAGTACAAGCTCTATGCCGAGGCGACGGCCACGGCCTTTCAGAAATTCAAGGCGCGAATCCTGGCGCGCGGCGGCCGTTGCGCGCAGCTCGAGGGCCAGGGCCGGCCGCGCAATGTGGTGATCGAGTTTCCTTCCTTGGAAGATGCGGTGAATTGCTACCGTTCCCCCGAATACCAAGCGGCGAAGGCCAAGCGGGAGGGTGCGGGCGTTGCAGACATTGTGATCGTGGAAGGTGTCGAATGAAGATCGCCATTGCCGGAGCGGCGGGCAAGATGGGCCGGGCGCTTACGCGGATCGCCAGCGAAACAACCGATATCGAGATCGCGGGCGGCCTCGAAGCGGCAAATTCTCCTCATCTTGGCGCGGACATGGGAGAACTCGCCGGCATTGGCGCGATCGGCAAGACGGTGGGAACCGATTCAGCGGCGCTGTTCGCCGCCGTCGACGGCGTCCTGGACTTCACACTGCCGCGCGCAACAGTGGCCATGTGCGAGGCTTCTGCGAAGGCAGGGATCGTTCATGTGATCGGCACGACGGGCTTGAGCGAGAGCGATGAGACTGCGATCAACAAAGCTGCGCAGCGCGCGCGGATCGTGAAATCAGGGAACATGAGTCTCGGTGTTGCGCTGATTGCGGCGCTGGTGAAAAAAACAGCGGCGGTGCTGGGAGAGGATTTCGATATTGAAATCCTCGAAATGCACCACCGGCAGAAGGTGGATGCGCCCTCGGGAACGGCCCTGCTGCTCGGCAAGGCAGCCGCGGAGGGGCGCGCGATCGAGTTGAAGGACCGATCGGTGCGAACCCGCGATGGGCACACCGGCGCGCGGCCAGGCGGAGCCATCGGATTTGCGACGCTGCGCGGGGGCAGCGTCGTTGGCGAACACAGCGTGATCTTCGCCGGCAATTCAGAGCGCGTCGAGCTCAGCCACAGGGCCGAATCTCGCGACATATTCGCCCGCGGCGCGATGCGCGCCCTGCTATGGGCGCGAGACAAAAAGCCAGGTCTTTATTCCATGGCCGATGTTCTCGGCCTAGCGGAATGAGGAGAGGCCAGAAACCAATGCAAGGGGTGCTGGTGCTGGTCCGTCATGGACAAAGCGATTGGAATCTCAAGAATCTCTTTACGGGCTGGAGAGACGTCGACCTCACTAGCAAAGGGAGAGAGGAAGCCAAGAGCGGCGGCAGAATGCTCAAGAATGCCGGTTTCGTCTTCGACGTCGCCTATACCAGCGGCTTGAAGAGAGCCCAGCATACGCTCGAGCTGATGCTTGGCGAACTCAGTCAGCAGGACATTCCACAATATGCCGACGAGGCTCTCAACGAACGCGACTATGGCGATCTCACCGGGCTGAACAAGGACGAGGCGCGGGAGCGCTGGGGGGAGAAACAAGTGCATATCTGGCGACGATCTTTCGACGTGCCGCCGCCGGGAGGAGAAAGCCTCAAGGACACGGCCGAGCGGGTGCTTCCCTATTTCAAGAGCGAGATTCTGCCGCGAGTCCTGAGAGGCGAGACGGTGCTCGTCTCAGCGCATGGCAATTCGCTGAGAGCGCTGATCATGGCGCTCGAAGGCCTGAGCGGCCAAGA
>DATBMX010000223.1:0-4251 GCA_036554625.1 Aestuariivirgaceae bacterium | reverse complement strand
ATATAGGCGGCCATGGTACGCGCGAGCGCACGCCCCGACGGCGTGACCGCCCCGACCGCCAGCGGGTTCTCCAGCCAAGTGCGGATGAAGCGTACCTCGTCGTCGAGGCGAATGCCCTTCTTTTCCTCGAAGCGACGGATTTTGGTTCCGATCCTTTTCTTATGGGATTCGAACTTCTGCTCGAACCTCTTTTTCTGAGTTTCGAACTGCTGCTCGATCTTCCTTTCGAACGCGCCTTTCTTTTCCTCGAGTTGCGCAATGTGCCGTTCGAGCGTGCGTTCCAGCTCGCCCCTTCTCAGCTCGAAAAGACGTCTCTGTTTCTCGAACTTCTTCTCGAGGAGCTGCAGGGCTGGGAGTGACATTGGAAGCTGACGCTACGGAAGGAGGGCCGTTCTGGACAACGATCGGTAAGCCTCGGCGTTGCGCGGGTCAAGCGGCAAATCCTCAGGCCGCCCCCGAACGACCCAGGAAGTCCTTGACCTTGCCGAAGAAACCGGCCGCTTCGGGATGCGTCTCCTTCGATGACAACCGCTCGAACTCGTTGAGCAGCTCGCGTTGCCTTCTAGTCAACTTTTGCGGCGTCTCGACAAGCACTTGAACGTACATGTCACCGGTCTGTTTCGAGCGCAGCACCGGCATGCCTTTACCTTGCAGGCGGAAGCGCCGCCCGGACTGAGTGCCTTCGGGCACTTTCACGCGGCTGTTGTTTCCATCGATCGTCGGCACTTCGAAATCTCCGCCCAGCGCCGCAGCCACCATGGAAATGGGAACGCGACAATGCAGATCGGCGCCCTCACGTTGGAAGAACGGATGCGAACTGATCGAAAGAAAAATGTAAAGATCGCCGGCGGGCCCACCACGCACGCCGGCTTCGCCTTCGCCGGCAAGCCGAATACGGGTCCCATCCTCTACGCCGGGCGGAATATTCACGGACAGCGTGCGTTCGCGCGTGACGCGCCCGGAGCCCGAGCAGGAGGAGCAGGGAGCGTCGATGACCTTGCCGCGGCCCTGGCAGGCCAGACAAGTGCGCTCGAGTGTGAAGAATCCCTGTGTGTGGCGTACCCGACCATGCCCGCCGCAGGTAGGACAGGCTTTCGGCCTTGTGCCGGGCTTGGCGCCGGAGCCGGAGCAGGACTCACACGACACCGAAGTCGGGATTCGCACCTGGGCGGTCTTGCCGGAATAAGCTTCTTCCAGGCTGATCTCCATATTGTAACGAAGATCCGCACCGCGCTCCCGGCCAGAACGCGTGCGTCCGCCGGCCATACCGAAAATACCTTCGAACAGATCGGAAAAAGCAGATCCGAAATCGCTGCCGAAGCCGCCCGGTCCACCCTGCCGTTCAAAGGCGCCATGCCCGAAACGATCATAGGCCGCACGCTTGTCCGGATCCTTGAGAACTTCGTAAGCCTCGTTGATTTCCTTGAAGCGATTCTCGCAGGCCTTGTCCCCGGGGTTGCGATCCGGATGCCATTTCAGGGCGAGCTTGCGGAACGCTGATTTCAAATCTGAATCATCAACGCCGCGTTCGACCTGGAGAACCTCGTAATAACACCGCTTCGCCATCCCCGCGTCCCACCCCGTCATTCCTGCCGCAGCGTCGTCGTCGGACCTTATCTGTTCATTCATGGCGGCTCAAAAGATGAACCCCCGGAGCGCCGCCGGGGGTATCGGTTTGCAATCACACGCGGGCATGCAATTAAACTCCGGCCCGATGTCAAGCCGATTTCTTGTTCTTCTTGTCGTCGTCGACCTCGGTGAATTCTGCGTCCACCACGTCCTCCTTCTGGCCGCCGGGAGGCTCCGCCCCGGAGCTTGCGCCCGGTCCGCCACCGCCGCCTTCCTGCGCTTGCTTGTACATGGCTTCGCCGAGTTTCATCGAGGCTTGCGCCAACGCATTGGTCTTCGCCGTGATGGCTGCCGCATCGTCGCTCTTCAAGGCTTCCTTGAGGTCGGCGATCGAGTTCTCGATTGCGCGCCGTTCGGCGTCCCCTATTTTCGAGCCGTGCTCGCTCAGCGCCTTCTCGGTGCTGTGGATCAGGGCTTCGGCGTGGTTCTTCGCCTCGACCTGCGCCTTGCGTTTCTTGTCTTCCTCCGCGTGAGACTCGGCCTCTTTCACCATGCGCTGGATGTCGACCTCGGAAAGGCCGCCCGAGGCCTGGATGCGGATCTGTTGCTCCTTCCCGGTGCCCTTGTCCTTGGCCTGCACATTGACGATGCCGTTGGCATCGATGTCGAACGTGACTTCGATCTGCGGCACGCCGCGAGGCGCCGGCGGCAAGCCGACCAGGTCGAATTGGCCGAGCAGCTTGTTGTCGGCGGCCATCTCGCGCTCGCCCTGGAACACGCGGATGGTCACGGCGCTCTGGTTGTCCTCCGCGGTCGAGAACACCTGGCTCTTTTTGGTCGGAATGGTGGTGTTGCGGTCGATCAACCGCGTAAACACGCCGCCAAGCGTTTCTATCCCGAGCGAGAGAGGCGTGACGTCGAGCAGGAGCACGTCCTTGACATCGCCCTGCAGCACACCGGCCTGGATCGCCGCGCCGACCGCGACGACCTCGTCCGGGTTGACGCCCTTGTGCAGTTCCTTGCCGAACAGTTGCTTGACGACCTCCTGCACCTTCGGCATGCGGGTCATGCCACCGACGAGCACCACCTCGTTGATCTCGGCCGCGGAAAGCCCGGCGTCCTTGAGAGCCTTGCGGCAAGGCTCGACCGTTTTCTGCACGAGATCGTCCACCAGCGCCTCGAACTTGGCGCGGGTGAGCTTCAATGTCAGGTGCTTCGGCCCCGATGCGTCGGCCGTGATGAACGGCAGATTGATTTCGGTCTGCGTCGTCGAGGAGAGCTCGATCTTCGCCTTCTCGGCGGATTCTTTCAGCCGCTGCAACGCGAGCTTGTCGCGACGCAGATCGATGCCCTGCTCTTTCTGGAATTCGTCGGCGAGATAGTTGACCAGGCGCATATCGAAATCCTCGCCGCCGAGGAAAGTGTCGCCGTTGGTCGACTTCACCTCGAACACGCCGTCGCCGATTTCCAGTATGGAAATGTCGAATGTGCCCCCGCCGAGGTCGTACACCGCGATGGTGCCGCTCTTCTGCTTGTCGAGGCCGTAGGCGAGCGCGGCGGCGGTCGGCTCATTGATGATGCGCAGCACTTCGAGGCCGGCAATCTTCCCGGCGTCCTTGGTCGCCTGTCGCTGCGCGTCGTTGAAATAGGCCGGCACGGTGATGACGGCCTGTTCCACCTTCTGGCCTAGATAGGCCTCCGCCGTCTCTTTCATCTTCTGCAGGACGAAGGCGGAAATCTGAGAGGGCGAATAAGTCTTGCCCTCGACCTCGACCCAGGCGTCGCCATTCGAGGCACGTACGATCTTGTAGGGTACGAGCTTCTTGTCCTTGTCCACCATCGGGTCGTCGTAGCGGCGCCCGATCAGGCGCTTGACCGCGAAGATGGTGCGCTCGGGATTGGTCACGGCCTGGCGCTTGGCGGGCTGCCCGACGAGCCGTTCGCCGTCGTCGGTGAAAGCGACGATCGAGGGCGTGGTGCGCATACCCTCGGCGTTCTCGATCACCTTGGGCGATTTGCCTTCCATCACGGCGACGCACGAATTGGTGGTGCCGAGGTCGATGCCGATGACCTTGCCCATGGCTTTCACTTCCTCTCTCTGCGCGGCAGGTCGGACAGGTCCTTTCGGCACCCGAACGGGAGATTCCGCAAAGCTCGCGGCCCCCCGGGATCCGACCCCCTTTGATACATATCGATGCCGCCCCCTGCGGCGTCTTCGCTCATATAGGAGGGGGAGTCGGGGCCGCAAGACATGCGATCACGGATTCGCGAGCGCGCCGAGCCGACGCCGCCGGGGTGCCTTGCGCCCGGCGATTTCTGTCCCGACCGCGTGAGCGTTACCCCTTTTTCCGACGGCCCTACCCCACAACTGCCGCGCGGTAACCGGGCAGCTTCGATTCTTGTGCGAGCGGCAACCCGATCTCCATATGTGCCGCAACAGTATGCTGCGGCGCTCGATCGGGGTAAGATCGCATCTGTCATGAGGTCGTTCCGCTGGCTTTTGCTGTTCGCTACCCTGGGTCTCGCTGCCTCCGCCTTGCGCGCGGACGACGTCACCTATCCACCCGGTTCTCGCATTGGGCTCATCCCGCCTTCCGGGATGGTGACGAGCAGGAGCTTTTTCGGATTTGAGGATCCGGAAAACAACGTCGTCATCATGCTGGTCGCCCTTCCCGGCCAAGC
>DATBMX010000199.1:0-6876 GCA_036554625.1 Aestuariivirgaceae bacterium | reverse complement strand
GATCAGGCCGGGGTCGGGCGTCTTCGAGCCGGCTGCCCTGCTCGCCCTCTGGTCTGCCTTCGGCTATGGCACGGGCCAGGCGATGGCGCGGCCGCTGAGCGGTGTCGTGCCCTCCTCCGTCATCGTCTTTCACCAGAACATCGTCTATCTGCTGGTGGCAGTTGTCCTGGCCTTGATCTTCGGAACGGGCGCTTTTGTAAGCGGGAGCCATGCCAGCCTGAGCTTTCTCACGGGCGGCTGGGTCATGCCTTCGGCAGGCGATCTCTGGCTGATGGTGCTGTTCGGCATCATGTCGGCAGCTGCCATGCCCCTCTTCGTCCTCGCCTACAAGCTGGCCGAAGCAAATTTCGTTGCGCCATTCGAGTATACGGCGATGTTCTGGGCAGTGCTTTGGGGCGCGATCCTGTTCAATGATTTCCCCGACCAATGGACATGGGCCGGGGCGTCCATCGTCATTGGCGCGGGGCTTTTCATGATTTCCATGGATCGTGTATATGGCCGGCGCAGGCAAATTCTGCCCTAACGCAGGTCTTTAAGGAATTCTGGCATAGGTTGACCGCGGCAACTGGACCTAGCTTCGGACCAGGAGCCGTTCTATTGGCAATGAAAAGCGGAAATGTCGGCCGGAAGACATTCCACTTTGAGGAGTTTTGAATGCTGATCGGGGTACCCAAAGAGATAAAAAATCATGAATATCGCGTCGGAATGACGCCCACCAGCGTGCGTGAGGCGCAAAGGCACGGGCATCAGCTTCTCGTGCAGGAGGGTGCCGGCATTGGCATCGGCGCGTCCGACGAGGACTACAAGAAAGCGGGGGCAAGGATCATCCCCACGGCGCAGGAAATCTTCGCCAGCGCGGAGATGATCGTCAAGGTCAAGGAGCCCCAGGGGGTCGAGCGCAGGATGCTGCGCGAGAACCAAATCCTTTACACCTATCTGCATCTCGCACCCGATCCCGAGCAGACGAAGGATCTCGTGCAGTCGGGAGCGGTGTGCATCGCCTATGAAACCGTGACAGGAGTGCGGGGCGGTCTGCCGCTGCTTGCGCCCATGTCGCAGGTGGCGGGCCGCATGTCCATCCAGGCCGGCGCCCATTGCCTTGAAAAGGCGCAGGGCGGGCGCGGCGTTCTCTTGGGCGGCGTCCCGGGCGTCGCTCCGGCGAAAGTCGTCATCCTCGGCGGCGGCGTTGTCGGCACCAACGCGGCCGCGATGGCCTTGGGCCTCGGCGCCGATGTCGTGGTCCTCGAAAAGAACACCGAGCGCATGGAAGAGCTCGTCGCCCGTTTCGGTACGCAGCTCAAGACGCTCTATTCGACGCAAGGCGCGGTCGAGGACGAATGCGCCGAGGCCGACCTCGTCATCGGCGGCGTCCTCATCCCCGGCGCCGCCGCCCCCAAGCTCATCACGCGCGCCATGATCAAGAGCTGGAAGACCGGCTCGGTTCTCGTCGATGTCGCCATTGACCAGGGCGGCTGCGCGGAAACCTCGAAGCCCACGACGCATGCCGATCCGACCTATGTGGTGGATGGGGTGATCCATTATTGCGTGGCGAACATGCCGGGCGGCGTGGCCCGCACCTCGACCTATGCGCTCAACAACGTTACCCTCCCCTATGCGTTGGCGCTCGCCGACAAGGGATACAGGCGTGCCCTGCTCGAGGATCCGCACCTGCGCAATGGCCTCAATGTCTATCGTGGCAAGGTGACCTACAAGGCGGTGGCGGATGATCTCGGGTACAAATATGTGAACGCGGAATCCGCGCTGGCGGCGTGAGGAGATCGATGACGGGCACGGCCAAGGCGATCAAGCACATCGAGAACGACAGGGTCATCGTCACCGAATATCGCTTTGGCCCCGCCGACAACACGGGCTGGCACAGGCATGCGCATGACTATGTGATCGTGCCGCTGATGGATGGCAGGCTCAAGCTCGTCACGTCGAACGGCGATCAATACGCCGAGATGAAGAAAGGCGTTCCTTATTTCCGCAATGCGGGCGTGGAGCATGATGTCGTCAATGCGAGCGACGGAGATTACGCCTTCATCGAAATCGAACTGAAATCGAAGTCAGGCTAAGGGGAGATCGCCATGGCGCAAATGTCGGCATCGGAGGCCTTTGTCGAAACTTTGGTGGCTTATGGCGTCAAGGACGTCTTCGGCATCGTCGGCTCGGCCTATATGGATGCGCTCGACCTGTTTCCCACGGCCGGCATCCGGTTTATTCCCACGGCACATGAACAGGGCGCCGGCCACATGGCCGACGGCTATTCGCGCGCCTCTGGCCGCCATGGCGTGTGCATCGCGCAGAATGGCCCCGGCATCACGAATTTCGTGACGTCCACTGCCGCTGCCTATTGGGCGCATTCGCCCGTCGTGGTGATCACGCCCGAAACGGGTTCCAATACGATCGGGCTCGGCGGTTTCCAGGAGACCGAGCAACTGCCCATCTTCTCGAAGATCACCAAATATCAGGCGCATGTGTCGAAGCACCCGCGCATGGCCGAGCTACTCGGACGCTGCTTCGACCGCGCTATGAATCAACGAGGGCCCGTGCAGTTCAATGTGCCGCGCGATAATTTTTACGGCGAGGCCGACTATCGGATCGGCCACCCGCGCAAGTTTTCGCTTGGGCCCGGCAGCGATGAGAGTCTCGATGCTGCTGCCGATCTCTTGGCGAGAGCGAAATTCCCGGCCATCGTCTCGGGCGGCGGTGTGGTCATCTCTGACGGAGTTGAGGAATGCGTAAGGCTTGCCGAGCAGCTCGGCGCAGCCGTCGTCAACAGCTATCTGCACAATGACAGCTTTCCCGCCAATCATCCCCTGTGGTGCGGCCCCCTGGGCTACCAGGGCTCGAAGGCGGCGATGAAGCTGCTTGCGCAGGCCGATGTCGTGCTGGCCTTGGGCACGCGCCTTGGGCCATTCGGAACCTTGCCGCAGCATGGGCTCGACTATTGGCCGAAGCACGCGAAGATCATTCAGGTCGACAGTGATCCGCGCATGCTGGGCTTGGTCAAGGAGATCTCGGTCGGCATCGCGGGAGACGCCAGGGAAGCCGCCAAGGCGCTCCAATATCGCCTCGCAAACCGCAAGCTCGAAGGCGCCGCAGCGGCCGAGACGCGGCGCAAGAAGATCAAGGCTGAGAAGGATGCCTGGGAGGCCGAGCTCGACCGCTGGACTCAGGAGAGAGACCCCTGGTCGATCAAGGTGGCGGAGAATTCCCCCTTCATGCATCCCCGTCAGATGCTGCGCGAACTCGAAAAGGCGCTGCCGGGCAACGCCATGGTGTCGACCGACATCGGCAACATCTGCTCCGTGTCTAATTCCTATCTGCGCTTCAATCAGCCGAGGAGCATGTTCGCGGCAATGAGCTTCGGCAATTGCGGCTATGCGTTTCCGGCCATCATCGGCGCCAAGGTTGCCTCGCCCGACCGGCCGGCCATAGCTTATGTCGGAGACGGGGCTTGGGGGATGAGCTTCAATGAGATTCTCACCTGCGTGCGCGAGAGAATTCCCGTCACCGCCGTCGTGTTCCACAACAAGCAGTGGGGCGCGGAGAAGAAAAATCAGGTCGACTTCTACGACACGCGTTTCGTCGGCGTGAATCTCGAGAATCCGAGTTTCGCGGAAATCGCGCGAAGCATGGGCGCAGAAGGGACAACGGTCCAGGACCTCGACCAGGTGGGCGCGACGCTGACCAAGGCTTGCGAGGCGCAGAGAAACGGCAGGACTACGATCATCGAGGTCATGTGCACGATGGAGCTCGGCGATCCGTTCCGCCGCGACGCCCTCAAATACCCCCAGCGCATTCTGGAGAAATACCGCCATACGAATGTGACGGCGCCGCCGGTATGAACATGCGGCCTTTGACCTTTCGTCATTCCGGCGAAAGCCGGAATCCAGCTTTGGCGCTGGGATATGAAGCTGGACCCCGGCTTTTGCCGGGGTGACGAGATGGAACTCACGCTTCCTGACGACCTTGACGCGATCGCACTCATCATCATGCTCGCCGGCCTTGCTGTCGGCGCCTTCGCGCGAGGCTATTCCGGCTTCGGCTTCTCCGCCATTCTCGTGTCGAGCTGGGCGCTCGTGACCGATCCGGCGCGGGCAGTTGTCGTTGCGCTTTGCCTGGAAGTGAGCGCGAGCCTGATGCAGGCGGTCTCGGTGTGGAAGGACGTGCCTTGGAGGCGGGTGCTGGCATTGATGGCGGGCGCGGTCATCGGCACGCCACTCGGAGTGCTGGTGCTGGCATCGATGCCGAGCGAACCTCTGAAGCTTGCCATTGCCGTCCTCGTGCTCGTATCGGCCGCTCTGTTGTACAAAGGATTCAAGTTCAAAGCGGCGCCCGGCAGTGCCAGCACCGCCGCTGTCGGCGTCGCCTCGGGCGTTGCGAACGGATCGGTGGGTATGGGCGGTCTGCCGGTCGCGCTTTTCCTCACCGCCGACGCCGATACGCCGCAACGGATCAGGGCCGCTGTGATAGCCTATTTCTTCCTTCTCGATATCACCGGGATCGCCTTTCTCTCGCAGCAGCAGCTTGTTACCAACGATGCGCTCACGCTTGCGCTCCTGTCGCTGCCCGTGCTTGCCTTGGGCGTATGGCTTGGCGGCAAGCGCTTCCTCGGCACGAGTCCCGATGCGTTTCGGCGGACAACTCTCTTGCTGCTCATGATCATCGCGGGCCTGGGAATCTGTCGAACCCTATGGACCTGGGTTTAAGCCATCGCCAGGAGCAGCGCTGCCGTCGCCACGATGTCATCCGGCGTGGCGCCGCGGGAGAGATCGGAAACGGGCTTGCGGAAGCCCTGAAGTATCGGCCCGATCGCCTCGGCGCCTCCGAGATGCTGGGTGAGCTTGTAGGCGATATTGCCGGCGTCGAGATCGGGAAAGATCAGCACATTGGCGCAGCCCGCCACCGCACTTTCGCGGCGAAGTTTGCGCGCGGCCACCGTGCCGTCAAGGGCGGCATCCGCCTGAAGCTCGCCATCCATTATGAGATCGGGAGCACGCTGGCGCAAAAGTTGTACGGCCTGGACGACCTTTTCGACATCGCCATGCCGTCCGCTGCCATGGGTGGAGAAAGACAGAAGCGCGATGCGCGGGGTCTCGTCGAGAAGACCTTGCGCACTCGCCGCGCTCGCCATGGCGATATCCGCGAGCTCGGCAGAGCTCGGCTGCGGATTGACGGCGCAATCGGCATAAATGAGCTGCCGGCTGCTCCATTGCATGAGGAAGAAAGACGAAGGCTGGGAAATTCCCGGCGCAAGGCCAACGGTCATCATGGCCGCCTCGATGACTCGAGCCGTCGGATGGGAGACGCCTGCAAGCATGGCATCGGCCTCTCCCGCCGCCAGCATCGCGGCTGCGTGATAAAGAGGCCGTGCCAGAAGGCGCTCTGCCATGCCCAGTGTCATATTCGGCCTGCGCGCCATAAGGAGATCGACATGCTTAGGGCTTGGCGGCCGCAGGGAAGCCCCAAGCAGCACGGGCTCGGCAAGAGATTCCGCCAAAAGGCGCGATGCTGCCTCGCGGATGCGCTCGTCCTCCGCCTCCGGCATGACCAGGCGTTTGCCCTTGCCCTTGATTGCAAGCCTGGCCTTATCGATAACACGCATCGCAGACCGAGTTACATCACGCCCCAGATGCGGACAAGCCCATGACGGAGGACAAGGACCTTCACATCCATCGCGGCCTCAAAGGCATATATTTCGAGAGGTCGGGGACAAGTTTCATCGACGGAAAGGCGGGAGACCTTCGCTACAGAGGCTACTCCATTCATGACCTTGCCCGGCATTCGACATTCGAGGAAACGGCTTATCTGTTGATCTACGGTGAACTGCCGGCGCGAACTGAACTGGAAGCGTTCCAGGACGATCTCGCGGCAGCAAGGCAGTTGCCGCCTTTCATCCTGAGATTGATCGACGACGCGAAGGGTGATCATCCTATGGCAGTGCTGCGAACCGCCGTGTCGGCGTTGTCCCGCGACGATGCGGATGCCGCCGGTAACGGCTTGGAGGCGATGCGGCGCAAGGGCGTGCGGCTCACGGCGCAGGTTCCAATGATCGTCGCCGCACATGAGTCGATGCGGCAGGGGCGGAGGCCGGCCGAACCCGACCCGGAGCTTTCCCATGCCGCGAATTTCCTGTGGATGCTCCGGCGCGAAAGGCCGACGGTTCATGCCGCGCGGCTCCTCGATAAGGATCTGATCCTCCATGCGGAACACGGCTCCAACGCCTCCTCCTTCGCCGCGCGGGTGGTGATCAGCACCGACGCCGATCTCCATGCGGCGATCACGGCGGCGATCGCCGCCTTGTCAGGACCGTCCCATGGCGGAGCGGCGGAAGACGTGATGCGCATGGCGGAGGAGATCGGAACCGCTGAAAACGCCGCGGCCTATGTCCAGGCGAAGCGCAAGAAGGGAGAGGCCGTCACAGGTTTCGGACACCGCGTCTACCGGACGGAAGATCCGCGCGCGCGCCACATGCGCGAGGGCGTCGAGCAGCTGTCCAAGGAAATGGGCGAGCCCAAATGGTTTGAAATTCTGCAGGCAGTGGCGGAGGCCATGCGGCCATATGCACGTTTCGGCGTCAATGTGAATGTCGACTTCTATTCCGGCGTCATCTATTACCTCAACGGGATCCCTGTCGATCTGTTCGTGCCCATTTTCGCCATGGGACGAATGCCGGGATGGATCGCACAGTGCCTCGAACAACGCGCCAACAACATCCTCATTCGCCCCCTTACGCTCTATGATGGCCCTCCTCCACGCGATTATGTTCCGATCGATCAAAGATAGTGGAAGCGAGCCATGAGCTTGCGTGTCGCCGATGCGATCGTGCGCAGCCTCGAGGCGCACGGGCTCTCCCGCCTCTATTGCGTG